>CAZBKX010000252.1:0-2383 GCA_964492535.1 uncultured Rhodoferax sp.
TGGGCGATGTACTCCTTGTCCGGGCACAGCAAAATACTCTGTGCCAGCTCGTCATGCTCGGCCTGACTGAACAAGTCCATGGCCACCCAGTCGGGTGGTGTGGTGCCGTCGGCCAGCACCAGAATCTCGCTGGGACCAGCAATCATGTCAATGCCGACCGTACCAAACACGCGGCGCTTGGCGGCGGCCACATAGGCGTTGCCGGGGCCTGTAATTTTGTGCACGGCGGGCAGGGTCTGGGTGCCATAGGCCAGTGCGGCCACGGCTTGCGCACCACCCACCGTGAAGGCGCGCGTGACGCCAGCCACATAGGCGGCGGCCAGCACCAGCGCGTTTTTCTCGCCCTTCGGGGTAGGAACGACCATGATGATTTCACCGACTCCGGCCACATGCGCGGGAATGGCGTTCATCAGCACGCTCGACGGGTAAGCAGCTTTGCCACCGGGCACGTAAATGCCGACACGGTCCAGCGGCGTGACCTTTTGACCCAGGAGCGTGCCATCAGCATCCCGGTAGCTCCAGCTCTCGCCACTGGCCTTTTTCTGGGCCTCGTGGTAGCTGCGCACGCGCCTCGCAGCGGCTTCCAGCGCATCGCGCTGGGCGGGCGCGAGCGACTCAAACGCGGCTTTCAGTTCGGCCTGGGTCAATTCCAGTTCCGAGAGGCTGGCAGCGCTCACGCCGTCAAACCGTGCGGTGTACTCCAGCACGGCGGCATCGCCACGCTGCTGCACGTCCCGCAAAATATCGGCCACCCGCTGCTCGATGGCGGCATCCGCTTCGGCGGACCAATGCAGCCGCGCCTTGAATTCATCATCAAACGTGGCGCTAGACGTTGACATGTATAAAGGATAAGCTACTGAAGTCATAGCGATAATCGGGTTAGTTGGCTGAGGCGGGCTGACCCACCGCCGACGCAAAGGCGTCGATGATTTTGCGCAAAGGCACTGTTTTGAGTTTGAGCGCGGCCTGATTGACCACCAACCGCGAGCTGATGTCCATGATGTGCTCCACCTCGATCAGATGGTTGGCCTTGAGGGTATTGCCCGTGGACACCAGGTCCACAATGGCATCGGACAAGCCCACCAGTGGGGCGAGCTCCATGCTGCCGTAGAGCTTGATCAAGTCCACATGCACGCCTTTGGCGGCAAAAAATTCGCGGGCAATGGCCACGTATTTGGTCGCCACCTTCAGGCGCGAGCCCTGCTTGACCGCCGAAGCATAGTCAAAGTCGGCCCGAACCGCCACGCTGATACGACATTTGGCAATTTGCAGGTCCAGCGGCTGGTACAAGCCCGAGCCGCCGGCCGTGCCGCTCCAGTCCATGCCATGCTCAATCAAGGTGTCTTTGCCGGTGATGCCCAGATCGGCACCGCCGTATTGCACATAGGTGGGGACATCGGACGCCCGCACCACCAGCACGCGCACGTGGGGCTGGTTGGTGGTCAGGATCAGTTTGCGGGATTTTTCCGGATCCTCCAGCACCTCAATACCGGCCGCGCGCAGCAGGGGCAAGGTTTCTTCAAAAATGCGGCCTTTGGAAAGCGCGAGGGTGATCATTTGATTCTTTCTATATCGGCACCCAGGCCACGGAGTTTGGTTTCCATCTGGTCGTAACCCCGGTCCAGGTGGTAGATGCGGTCCACTACGGTTTCGCCCTCGGCCACCAGGCCGGCAATCACCAAGCTGGCGGAAGCACGCAGGTCGGTGGCCATGACGGTTGCACCCGAGAGCCTCTCGACCCCCTCCACCACCGACACCTTGCCGTCAATCTGGATGTTGGCGCCCAAACGGACCATCTCATTGACATGCATGAAGCGGTTCTCGAAGATCGTCTCGGTGACCATCGCCGTGCCATGCGAGATGATATTGAGCGCCATGAACTGGGCCTGCATGTCGGTCGGAAAACCCGGGTACTCGGTGGTGCGAAAGGTCTGGGCCTTGAGCCGACCCTGGGACTGGACATGAATACCGCCCTCCACCGCCGTGACTTTGGCCCCGGCGTCACGCAGTTTCTCCACCACGGCCTCCAGGTGGTCGATACGACCCTGCTGCAGCACCACATCGCCGCCGGTGGCAGCCACCGCGCACAGGAAGGTGCCGGTCTCGATGCGATCCGCCACCACTTGGTGTATGCAGCCGTGCAGGCGCTCAACACCCTGGATGCGAATGCGGCTGGTGCCGTGCCCCTCAATGCGGGCGCCCATCTTGATCAGCATCTCGGCCAGGTCGGCAATCTCGGGTTCCTGGGCGGCGTTCTCCAGAATGGTCTCGCCTTCGGCCAGAGTGGCAGCCATCAGGAAGTTCTCGGTCCCCGTCACGGTGACCATGTCGGTGGCAATACGCGCGCCTTTGAGGCGGGTCCAGCCCTCAGGCAGTTTGGCAA
>CAZBKX010000253.1:0-7454 GCA_964492535.1 uncultured Rhodoferax sp.
ACCAACAGCAAATTGTTTGCCCGCGACCGCAATGTGTGCGCTTATTGTGGTAACCATTTTCATGAAGAAGTGCTCACCCGCGAGCACATCATTCCCTTTGCCCAAAACGGCGTGGACGCCTGGATGAATGTGGTGACCTCATGCCGCCCCTGCAATCACCGCAAGAGCCACCGCACCCCGGAGCAGGCCAAGATGCCGCTCTTGTACACGCCCTATGTACCCAGCTTGTGGGAAGACTTTATTCTGCGTAACCGCCGCATTCTGGCCGACCAGATGGAATTTTTAATGGCGCACGTCCCCAAGTCATCGCGGCTGGTAGTCTGACGCCCGCGTCAGGCGAGGCGGATCACCCGTTGCGATCACACTAAAAAAACAGGGAGATCCACATGGTGTTTCGTGCATCCAGGCCAAAGGCCTGGCCGGTTATTTGTGTGCTCAGCGGCGTGCTGACGGGCTTGCCGGTAGCCATGGCGCAGATCGGGGCGGCCCCTGCGGCGCGGGTGGCCGTGCCCCCGCAAGCGCCCCCGGCGGTGATGCTGGCCAAGCATTGGCACGCTTCCCTCAACCCCAGCGAGTTTTTGGTCAGCGAAAAGCTCGACGGCGTGCGCGCGGTGTGGGACGGCCAGGTGCTGCGTTTTCGCAGTGGCCGCGCCATTGCTGCGCCCGCCTGGTTCACAGCGGCCTTGCCGCCCACGCCACTGGACGGCGAGCTGTGGCTGGGGCGGGGCCAGTTTGACCGGCTTTCCGGCATCGCACGCAAAAGCACGCCCGTGGATGCCGAGTGGCGTGAATTGCGCTACATGGTGTTTGATTTGCCGGGCATCGAGGGTACTTTTGCCGAGCGCACCGCGCAAGCTGCAACCCTGCTGGGAGCTGCGGGCACGCCGGCCTGGCTGCAGACCGTGGAGCAGCAGCGTGGAACAGATCAGGTGGCATTGAAGCGCCAGTTGCGCGAACTGGTGAAGGTGGGCGGCGAAGGCTTGATGCTGCACCGCGCCGATGCCCCTTGGGCCGCAGGCCGCAGCGACAATCTCTTCAAGCTCAAGCCCCTTCCTGACGAAGAGGGCCGGGTGGTGGCGCACTTGCCGGGTAAAGGTAAGCACACCGGGCGATTGGGCGCCTTGTTATTGGAGTTGCCCAGTGGGCAGCAGTTTGCGCTGGGCACCGGGTTCAGTGATGCCCAGCGAGCGTCTCCACCCGCGATCGGGGCGACGGTAACCTACCGTTACCGGGAACGCACCCCGGCAGGACTGCCGCGTTTTGCGAGTTTCCTGCGGGTGCGTGAGGCGGAGTAGATCGAACCGACCCCGCCCTGCGCCCTCAATCAGGCAAAGACGCCGGCGGTGTCCTGCATGCGGGCAGACACTTCACCCAAGTGGTGCAGGCTGTCACCAAAGCTCATTTCCATTTGGGTGAGTCGCTTGAAGTAGTGGCTCACGATGTAGTCGTCCGTCACACCAATGCCGCCGTGCAGCTGCACGCATTGCTGGCCGACAAAGCGCATGGAGTTACCCAACTGGTACTTGGCGCGCGCCATGGCTGCCCGGCGCTCGGGCGCCGGAGCGTTGAGCTTGAGTGAGGCGTAAAAGCTCATGGAACGGGCGAGTTCGAGTTGCATCTTGACGTCGGCAGCGCGGTGGCGCAGAGCCTGAAAGCTGCTGATGACCACGCCAAACTGCTTGCGGGTGTTCATGTACTCGGCCGTAATAGCCAGGGTTTTGTCCATCACGCCCACAGCCTCCGCGCAGGTGGCAGCAATGCCGATGTCCACAGCATGCTCCAGAGCGGTGAGGCCGTCGAGCGTGACCAGCGTGGCAGGTGCGTTGGCCAACGTGACCTCAGCGGCACGGCTGCCGTCTTGCGTGCCGTAGCCCCGGGTGGTGACACCGCTGGCGCTGCGCTCCACCAAAAACAGGGCCTGCTGGCCATCCAGCATCGCAGGCACCAGGAAGGCGTCTGCCTGATCGCCAGCAGGTACTATGCTTTTAGTAGCTGTCAGGGCATATGATGTGCCGGCCAGAGCGGCTTTTGCTTCACAAACGTCGAGTTTGTAGCGTGCGGCACGCTCCTGGTAGGCCAGCACCACCAGCGCCTCGCCGCTGGCGATGTTGGGCAACCAGGCGGCTTTGACAGCCTCGGGCGCGTAACCGGCCAGCACACCACCCGCAATCAGGCTCTGCGCCAGCGGCTCCAGCACCATGCCGCGGCCCAGCTCCTCCAGCACCACCATGCCCTCGACCGGGCCCATGCCCATGCCGTCATGGGCTTCAGGCACATACAGGCCGCACAGACCGAGTTCGGCCATGTCGGTGAAGGCTGCTTTGGAGAAGCCGCCGGCTTTCACGGCCGCGCGACGGCGGTCGAAGTTGTAGCCCTTGTCCACCCACTTGCGCACGGCGTCGCGCAGTTGTTCCTGGTCGTCAGAAAAATTGAAATCCATGATGCGTTTCTCTCTGTTGGGGTGGGGCAATCAGCCCAGCACGACTTGGGACACGATGTTGCGCTGCACTTCGTTGCTGCCGCCGTAAATGGTGGTCTTGCGCATATTGAAGTAGGTGGAGGCCAGGGGCGCGCAGTGCACGGCACCCACGGCATCGCCTTGCCAGCCGGCTTCCATGGCTTCATGCATCAAGGGCAGGGCGTACGGCCCGGCGGCCAGCATCATCAATTCGTTGTAGCGCTGCTGGATCTCGCTGCCGCGGATTTTGAGCAGGCCCGCGATATCGAGCGATTGTTTGCCCGACGACTCGGCTGCCAGCACGCGCAACACCATCATCTCCAGGGCGACCACATCGACTTCAAGCTTGGCGATTTCGTCGCGGAATCTGACGTCGTTGTAGACGCCCTCGGCTTTGGCAATGCGCTTGAGGCGCTCCAGTTCGCGCTTGGTGCGGTTCACGTCGGCAATGTTGGTGCGCTCGTGACCCAGCAGGTATTTGGCGTAGGTCCAACCCTTGTTTTCTTCACCAATCAGGTTCTCGGCGGGGACCTCGACGTTGTCAAACCAGACTTCGTTGACCTCGGCCTCGCCGTCCAGCAGCACGATGGGGCGCACGGTGACGCCGGGGGATTTCATGTCAATGAGCAAAAAACTGATGCCGGTCTGGGGTTTGCCTTCGCTGCTGGTGCGCACCAGGCAAAAGATCCACTCGCCGTAATGGCCCAGCGTGGTCCAGGTTTTTTGGCCGTTGACAATGAATTTGTCGCCCTGGCGCTCGGCTTTTGTCTTCACAGACGCGAGGTCGGAGCCGGAACCGGGCTCGCTGTAACCCTGGCTCCACCAGACTGAGCCGTCGGCAATGCCGGGCAAAAAGCGCTGTTGCTGCTCAGCGTTGCCAAAGGCCATGATGACCGGGGCCACCATCACCGGGCCAAAGGGCACGACGCGGGGTGCGCCGGCCAGGGCGCATTCTTCTTCAAACAGGTGCTTTTCAATGGAGGTCCAGCCGGGGCCGCCGAATTCCTTGGCCCAGTTGTGGCCAAGCCAACCTTTTTTACCCAGAATCTTGGCCCAGCGCTGCATGTCGTCGCGGCTCAGGCGCAGGGCGTTGTGCACCTTGTGGGAAATATCAGCAGGGAGGTGTTCGCTGACCCAGGCGCGAATGTCTTCGCGAAACTTTTGCTCTTCAGGGGTAAAGGCCAAATCCATACAAAGGTCTCCAGTTAATCGTTATTCCTTTTTTAGCACGGTCGTGCGTTTATGCCTGTCCAGGCGGTGACACCCCTAATTCCGAGCAGAGTTTGAGAACGGTTTCGCGCAGTTGGGCCACCTCGAGCTCCAGGCGCTCAATACGCTCTGATTGCCCAGCGGCATCTGGAGTGCGCGGTGCGCCGGTCTGGCTGGCGTCCACCGGGCCACACAGCAAATGCGCCCAGCGCTGCTCCCGTGCCCCTGGCGCGCGCGCTAACTTGACCACCAGCGGCCCGCCTTTTTCAGGTGAGCGCTCCTGCAGTTCGTCCAGAAAGCCCTCGACCGAGGAGATGTCGGCAAACTTGTACCAGCGGTCGGTGTTGAGCCGCAACTCTCCCGCCGTTTGCGGCCCGCGCAGCATCAAGAGGCCCAGCAGCACCGCAGATTGCTCATACACCCCCATGCCGCGCTGAAAGTTGTGCTCGTAGCGGGTGGTGCGACCGCCGCTGTTCTCACGCACCAGGTTCAGGGACTTGAGGTTGTCCAGGGCCACGGCGACTTGCGCTTCATTCAAGTCCATGGCGGGTTCACGGCTGCTTTTCTGGTTGCAGCCCAGCAGCAGGGAGTTCAAGGTGAGCGGGTAACTGTCCGGCACGGTGCGGGCCTTTTCCATCAGGGTGCCGATCACGCGGGCCTCAATGGGGCTGAGGATCGGGCTGGTCGGGGGGGCTGGGGGGATAAGTTCGGAGGGTGTCAGGGTCATAATTCGGGCCGGTATGAAAAACATCGTTATTTTGATCTCAGGCGGCGGCTCCAACATGGCCGCCATCGTAAAAACCGCACAGCGCGACGCCTGGGCAGACCGCTTGGGCGCCCGCGTGGCGGCCGTCATCAGCAACAAGTCCAGTGCGCAAGGACTGGTGTTTGCCAGCCAGCAGGGCTTGGCCACGGCCGTGCTGGACCACAAGACCTTTGCATCGCGTGAGGCTTTTGACGAGGCTTTGGCGTCAGAGATTGACCGGTTTGACACCCCTGGCGAGCCCGTGCTGGTGGTGCTGGCCGGGTTCATGCGCATTTTGACGCCCGGTTTTGTGACCCGGTATGCAGGGCGTTTGCTCAATATTCACCCCTCGCTGCTGCCCGCGTTCCCGGGGTTGCACACGCACCAGCGCGCGCTGGACGCGGGGTGCAGGGTGGCGGGGGTGACGGTGCATCAGGTCACGGCCGAGCTGGACCACGGGCCCATCCTCGCGCAAGCGGCGGTGCCGGTGTTGCCCGGTGACACGGCTGATGCGCTGGCCGCCCGGGTATTGGCCCAGGAGCACGTCATCTACCCGCGTGCGATTGCCGAGCTTCTTCAAAATTCATAGCTTCTAGCACAATGGATATGACGGCTAGAGCCTGATTTCGTTTGTAAATTGCCTCGGGGTCCCATCAGCCGGACTCTGGGTGTGTTCATACTGAGGGCGGCCCCATTGGCTGTTGACGAGGCTGCCACTTGCGCCATTTCATCTCAATCATGGTCCGCGTCCTCGGCCAGTCTTCAAGCTGAAAACGACCACCCATCCCATCAATCACTTCTTGGGATACGGCCTGCAGGGGGGCAATTTTGAAATGAACGAAGCAATATCGTGCAGGGTCTGATTGCGCTATTTTGGCAACCCGGTGGCAAGCCTTGTTGGTCTGCCGTGTGTTGAGCACGATCAGCTATCGTGATGGTGTTCATGACAAATTTGGTCAAGAAGCGTGAGGGACAGAGGTTCGGTTCTATCAAATAACTTGACCAAATCAACAGAATTGGCTATCTCCACCCGGCTCCCTTACTCCAAATATCACCTCAACTATAGGCCGCGCTTCCTCGTACTCAGCCACAGTTAACGCGAAGGTCACCTCAACATGTGTGTGATCGGGTCTGGAAATTACATACACCAAACGGGTTGTGCTGAACTCAAGCAGCTTCAGCTTGAAATGACCAATGTATTCTTCATTGTGAGACTCGATGTAACACTTGCCGCCATTGAATGACTCAAATTGACGTTGAATCAGCACGTACGGCTCGGGTTCCTCGCATGGGTCGACTTGCTCACCATCTCGATCGTCGGAGTCAAAATGAGCTTGATAGTAGTCACCGCTCACAATGGCTGATACTCTCTTGGCTGCAAGTTGCATGATGGAGGTTTGATAGCTTTAACGTTGGCGTTGTCCGGCGGGCAGCACGAGTCGCGTAGCGGCATTCTGATGCTGCATGTCCGCGAAGAACAACTGGTTAAACCTCGGGTTCATGACAAGATTTTCCCATTTGGAGGAAATGACCCAGAAAGCAATTCTTGATCGGTTAAATCACGACCTTGCCATACCTTAACCATTGATGCACCAGCTCCGAGTGCCAACTCGTGAAGCGCACGAATTTCCACTTGGGTGAATCCACCTTCAGGTTCGCCTTGCGGGTGGATTACAACCATTGGTGCCACCTTAAAAAAAGACTGACCGGGCATTCTCCGCATGAATTCTTTGAGCAGTTGGTCGGCAACAGTGAAATCAGAGACGAGAGAGCGAGGGTGTGCAAAAGGGCGAACCAACTTCACTGAGGGATCAAGCGCTGCAGCGCGTGCAGCCGTTCCAACACCCACTATCTTTGCCTTTGATCCACTGGAGATTGCCACCTCCGCCGCTTCTGAAACTGAGTCGCCAGTTTTCGGATTTCGAATGGTCAGCCTCTCAGGGGACACTTGAACATAGAAAGTGCGATTGAAGAAAGAGAACATCATTGGCTAGGGGTTTAACGTCTGAATTCACTGGAATGCGCGGCTTCTCGCGCAGGTCCGGTGGAATGATTTGTGTGCGCCCAGCATGGGCGCGAACTTATGGGGTGAAAGTCCCCTGTGGGAGAACCGAATTGGACTCATAGCGAGCAATCTTAACCACTAGCCGACGGCAAGGGCGGTCCTGCGAAGGGCCGTCTGGAGGAAGCCCGAGCGCAAACGTGCGAGGCGACGCACAGAAACCGCATAGTCAAGGTCCAGAGCGCCGATGGCGAAGCTGGCACATGACAGCAAAGCCCAAAAAACGAGACACAAGGAGCAGGCGTGTTGACCTCGACCAAATCGACCAAGCCCGAGCGGGTGAGATGCGGGCGCCGGCCAACACGCACCGAGCCTTGAAACTTTGACGTTGTGATAAGTGAATAGCGAACTGCTTACCGAAGCACTGGCCAGCGACAACCTGGCGGATGCATGGAAACGGGTGAAGTCCAACAAAGGCGCGCCGGGTATTGACGCCATGACCATTGAAGACTTCCCCGACCATGAGCGAATGCGCCTTTCTGGGCTTTACGATCAAGGGCAAGAAGATACGCTGGACCGATAAGGCCCTGGCAGACTTCCAGCACCGGATCAAAGAGCCCACGGGCAGAAGCTGGGGTGTTTTCACGCAATACCGGCTGAAGAAACTGGGGCAATACCTGAGGGGATGGACGGCATACTTCGGCATCAGCCAGTACTACCGGCCCGTCCCCGAACTCGACGAGTGGATCAGACGGCGCATGCGTATGTGCTACTGGAAACAGTGGCGCGGGCCGCGCACGAAGATCAAGAATCTGCTGGCCTTGGGCGTGAGCCTGAAGTTGGCGATTCAGCACGGATGCAGTAGCAACAGCTACTGGCAAATGTCCAGAACCCCGGTGATCAATCAGGCAATTTCCAACGCGTGGCTGAAGGAGCAAGGTTTGCTCAGTGTGAAAGACCTGTGGTGCAAGGCCCAGGGTTACACCGCAAAGAAAGGGAAAGCTTCGTCGAGCGTGCCAACTTGTTGAATCGCCCACTGC
>CAZBKX010000254.1:0-2564 GCA_964492535.1 uncultured Rhodoferax sp.
GCATCAGTTGCCGCCACCTTGGCTGCAGCGGCGATGCCTGCTGGCCAAATCACGCAATTCGATGCGAGCACAGCGTGGCGGGTGAGTAGAAGTGCGCCCTCGACGTCGATCAAGGTGGCATCCACATCAACGAGCAACACACCGCAGGGGTTTTCTGATCCATCGCTGGCCAGTGAATCAAACTGCTTGAGTTTGGCGCTGACAGTTTCGCGGCCGACAACGGTGCCCAGGGCCAGTTTTTGCCCGGCCGCGACTGTGGCAACTTCGCGTGAGAAGCGCAGACTACCTTCTTCGTACTTGAGTAAGTCACCCAGGTTGAGGGGTTCATGAATGGCGGTCATTGCGGTGTCCTTTTTTTAAGAGCGGTGAGCGAGAGACATATGAAATAGAAAAGAAATCTGAAATTCAGAAACAAGGTCTGAATATTCAGATTCATGGCGTACCCGAAAGCTTTTTGACAGCGGCCAACAATGCTGAGGCGCCGTCATTCGCTGTCTTTGCGATTGGCTTGGCTGCGTCGGGGTGGATCAGCGAGGAGATTTCTTCGCTTTGCGCGCGCGAAAGCAGCAAGGCCTGGCGCACCTGGCAGGCTGAGATGCCTTGGGCCAAGAAGCTAGCAATGCGGGTGGTTTGCCCGGCGAGTTGACACAACTCGGCAATTTCCAGGGCTTGCGCTCGGCCTGCGGCCACAGATGCTGTGGCTGTGGCTGTGGCTGGATTGGGCTTTGAATCAGCCGGTGTCTCTTCGACTTCATCCACTGGGGTGTCACCCACAGGCAATGCAGTTGCATCGGGCAGGTTTTCGGGGGCGGGCGCGCTTTGGGTCTGTAGGTCTTGCGTCATGGGTGTCTCCTTGGGTGTGACGTTGGCAATTTGAGATACGTTGGGGAAATTGGTGGGGGACTCGGTGGGGCTTAGCGGGGGTATGGCGCTTGGCAGGTGCGCTTGAGTGAGCACCTCAGAAAATGCGCTCGCCGTTGTACCGATGGCATGGCTGGCTGGCCGATGCAGCCGGTTCTGCGACAAGTACGCCGCAAACTCAGGAATCACTTGATCTGCTCGAACCAGTGCATCGGCCAGCCCGATATCGATGGACTCCGGACCGAAGTAGCAGGCCGCCTGGGTGGCACGAACGGCTTGGGGTGCCATCGCACGCATGCTCGCCACATGATCGACAAACAGACCGTACAAACGGTCAACCTCCGCTTGTAGTCGCGTGTTGGCCCCCTTATTGAGGGCCTCATGCGGGGAAAGATCGCCCTTGAATTCACCTGCAGTCACAGCGGTGAAGCGATATCCCTGCTGCGCATCGCGCGCTGTCTGGTCCACATGCATGGCGATCACGCCGATGGAGCCCAAACCGCTGGTTTGGGTCACCAGAACGCGCGAAGCAGCGCAGGCAATGGCGTACGCTGCCGAGAACGCGCTGTCACACGCCAGCGCCCAGACCGGTTTGATGACATTGATCTCGCGGATACGTTGCGCCAGCTCGAAAACGCCACCCGCTTCCCCACCGGGCGAGTCAATGTCCAGAAGAATCCCTGACACCGAGGGATCATTGGCCGCCATTTCCAGGTTTTGAGCGATATCGAGGCAGCTCATCAGCCCGGACTGGGCATCTACGCCGATATTGCGGCGAACCAGCGACCCTGCGATGCCAATGACCGCGATGCCGCTGGCTGCGCTGGAGAGGTCTTGCGATAAATTCAGCACGGAGGACGGTTCAAAGCGTGCCAACTTGCCTGAAGGTGCCAAGCTAGCCGCATCCGGCACAGAGGCTGGCCAGCCGACGCGCTCGCCCAAGACATTAAGGATGATGTCAAGTTTGGAGCGCGCAAGCAGAAGCGGCGTCCCATAAAGGCGGGACGCCATATGTGGCAAAAACATGATCAGTTTCCTTTTTGGAGCGGTTTGGGAGCTGGCTTTGACCCCGGTCCCGGCGCGCCAGCGGTCTTGGCCGCTTGAGAGGGTGCCAACTCGTAGCGGGGGTCGGAGTCGAGAATCAGCCCCAAGCCATCGGCTCGGGCGTTATCCGCAGCGATTTCGCGGTCCACATCTTCTGCGTCATAGCCATTGGCCGAAATCGCCTCAGATCGGCTCATCAGTCCGCAACGAATGGCTGCCTTCATGGCATTGGCCTCTTTCAAGGGGTCAACCCACTGCCAGCCCTGCGGTATCCATTTGCAGGCCTGGTAGTCGCGTTTCGCTTTTGCCTCTGTGGCATAACCCGGCAATACCAATGCGCCCTCCAAGACGGCCTGATCCATCCAGGCATTCCAGATCGGTCGACACATCTGGTGCACGATGACGCCGTGTTGAAAAGCCTCAACCCGGCGGCGAAATTCCAACAGGCCAGCCCGAATCGATGAATAGTTGACCTGGGTGAGGTCACCGGTGAGTTGCTCGTAAGTGACACCCATGGCGGCCGCGACTGCGCGAAACTGCATGCGCAAGAATTCCGAGTACGACCCACCCACGTCCGCAGGTTGGCTGAACTTGATATCCTCGCCGGGCTCCAAAATCTGCATGGTGCCCGGCTCCAGGCCGGCAAGTGCTACGCCATT
>CAZBKX010000255.1:0-4176 GCA_964492535.1 uncultured Rhodoferax sp.
ACGGGGTAACTGAGGAATTTAGGATCAACTGCAAGGCCCGCTCTTCAAATTTGGGGCGTCGCTGGGCAAACATGAATGACAAGGCTTCGTGTGGTGTCATGGCCTTGTGAATATCAGCCGGGTTGCACAGGTTGTCGTAGAAATTGACCATCGAGACCAGGCGCGCTGCCGGCGTCATGGCCGCTTCCTTGAGGCCCTTGGGGTAACCGCTGCCATCAGCCATTTCATGGTGTTGCGCGACCAGCGCCAAGGCTTCGGGAGGGAGCCCGATGCGTTGCCCCATGGCGACCCCGAGGTCGACATGGGTGGCTCGCAGGTTGCGCTCTGCGTTGGTGAACTCAACAGGATTTTTCTTGGCAATACGGTCCGGAATTTCGGTCAAACCGACATCGTGCAACATGGCACCCACGCCCAGGATATGGGCCTCTTTGGCGGTAAAGCCCAGCTCTTTGGCCAGCATCAGGCAGAGTATGGCGACATTGAGGCTGTGGAAATAGACCTCTTCGCCGCCGGCTTTGTCGCCCATGACATGCAATGTTGACTCCGGGCTGCTGAGAAAGGACTCCACCATGTTGTCAATCAACACGCCGATTTCATTGAGGGTCTCTTTGGGCCGGGCGAACAGGTTGCGGTTCAGGCTTTTCATGACCGCTGTGGCTTTGATAAACGCCTTTTGCACCTGATCAACATGCTCACGGTGCAGCGCAATGGCCTGCATGCGCTCCTTTCGGGCCAGCACATCTGGATCGTTGTCCTCGCTGACTTGCGGCTCTGCGCGCACCGATGATGGCGTCTCTGGCGGCGCGTTAACCGACTCAGGGCTCAATGGGACGTCGCTGCGCGCGGGATCGACCCGGTAACGGGTCAGACGCAGGGCTCGCAGATCCCGCAATTGGTCTTCACTGCGGATCTTGAAGTTGTTCATGGCAAACGGATGCTTGAACCAGGGCAGTTCAATCATCACGAATACCCCCACCTGCAACCGGTCTGGGTCCACGTAGTGGGGCGCGGCGGTGTCAGTGGGTCCGGTGTTCATGCAACCTGATCTTCAATCAAATGGCGGTATCGGCCTGTCTTTAGGCCAGCTTTTTGACAAGCACCTGGCTCTTTCGGTCCCAGTTGTACTTGCGTTTGCGGGCTTCAGGCAACCAATCGGGGTCCACCAGGATGAAACCCCGCTTTAAAAACCAATGGGTTGTCCTGGTGGTCAACACAAAAATGCTGTCCAGGCCGGCCGCCTTGGCCCGCTGCTCGACCCGCTTCAAAACCCGTTCGCCGTCGCCCTGGCCCTGTACCTGGGGGGACACGGTGAGGGCCGCCATCTCGGCAGTGCGCGCCTCGGGGTAGGCGTACAGCGCGGCGCAGGCAAAAATGACGCCATCGTGCTCGATCACGGTGTACAGACCCACATCGCGCTCTATTTCAGTGCGGCTGCGCTTGACCAGGGTGCCATCGTTTTCAAATGGCTCGATGAGCTGCAAAATGCCGCCTACATCGTCCACCGTGGCCTCGCGCAGGCTCTCCAGCTTCTCGTCGACCACCATGGTGCCGATGCCGTCGTGCACATACACCTCCAGCAAAATCGAGCCATCCACCGTAAAAGGAATGATGTGGCTGCGCTCAACACCGCTTTTGCAGGCTTTGACGCAATGCTGCAAATAGAAAGCCGTGTCGGTAGGCTGGTTGGCTGCCGGCAGTTCTTTCAGCAGCTTCTCGGCGGCCGCCAGCGGCAGCTCGGTATCAATTGGGTTGTCTTCGCCGTCGGGCTGACTCGGGTCCATGCGGATACCGGGCACCTCGGTGATAAAAATCAGCTTGTCGGCCTGCAGCGCCGTGGCCACCGACGTGGCGACTTCTTCCATGGTCAGGTTGAAGGCCTCACCGGTGGGCGAAAAACCAAACGGCGACAGCAAAACCATCGCCCCCATGTCCAGTGTGCGCATGATGCCCGCCGTGTCGACCTTGCGCACCAGCCCCGAGTGCTGAAAATCAACGCCATCCACAATGCCTACGGGGCGCGCGGTGACGAAGTTGCCCGAGATGACCCGCACGGTGGAGCCCGCCATGGGGGTGTTGGGCAGGCCCTGGCTGAAGGCGGCTTCAATCTCGTACCGCAGTTGACCGGCAGCCTCTTGCGCACAGTCCAGCGCGACCTCATCCGTGATACGAATGCCTTGCGCGTAGCGCGGTGTATGACCTTTGGTGCGCAGTTGCTCATTCACCTGGGGGCGAAAGCCATGCACCAGCACCACTTTGACGCCCATGCTCTGAATCAGTGCGAGGTCTTGCGCCAGGTTCGGCAACTTGCCTGCAGCAATGGCTTCGCCGGCTATGCCCACCACAAAGGTCTGGTTGCGAAACTTGTGGATATAGGGCGCGACCGAACGGAACCAGGGCACAAAGGTGAAGTTGAAAACAGAGGTCATGTCGTGAAGGTTAAGGCTTGCGCCGATAATTAGAGGCTTTTAGCCCGGCGTTGAACCGGGAACCATGGGTCGCAGACTCTGCCCGCAATGACCCCGCCCAACCGATAGATTTTGACCGAAGTTTCCTCCTTGTCATCCACATCTCTAAAAATCGAATTCCCCGAGTCCTTGCCCGTTTCAGCAAGGCGCGAGGAAATCATGGCCGCCATGGCCAAGCACCAGGTCATCATCGTCTGTGGTGAAACAGGCTCAGGTAAAACCACCCAGCTGCCCAAGATTGCCCTGGCCATGGGGCGTGGCAAGCTCAATTACCCTCCCGGCCAGGGCAAGCTGATCGGGCACACCCAGCCCAGGCGTATTGCAGCCAGCAGCGTGGCCAAGCGCATAGCCGAGGAGCTGAAAACGACTTTGGGCGATGTGGTGGGCTTCAAAGTGCGGTTTCAGGACCGCCTGAGCCGTGATTCGTCGGTCAAACTGATGACCGACGGCATCTTGCTGGCCGAGACGCAAACCGACCCGCTGCTGAAGGCTTACGACACGATCATCATTGACGAGGCGCACGAGCGCTCGCTGAATATTGACTTTTTGCTGGGCTACCTGCGCCAGATTTTGCCGCGCCGCCCAGACCTCAAGATCGTGGTGACTTCGGCCACCATCGACGCCCAGCGGTTTGCCGACCACTTTGCCTCCCGCAGCGGCCCGGCGCCTGTCATCATGGTCTCAGGGCGCATGTTCCCGGTGGAACAGCGCTACCGGCCCTTTGAAGAGTCGCGCGATTACGACCTGAACTCGGCCATTGCCGATGGGGTGGACGAGCTGTGGCGTGATGTGCATAACGGGGGCGATATTCTGGTGTTTTTGCCGGGGGAGCGCGAGATTCGGGAGGCTGCCGACCATCTGCGCAAGCATCTGAGTCACCAGCCTTTGTTCAGAGGCGCCGAGGTGCTGCCCCTGTTTGCCCGCTTGAGCCAGGCGGAGCAGGACCGCATTTTTGACGGCCACACCGGGCGGCGCATTGTGCTCGCCACCAACGTGGCCGAGACCTCGCTCACGGTGCCCGGCATTCGCTACGTGATTGACGCTGGTACAGCCCGCATGAAACGCTACAGCTTCAGGAGCAAAGTGGAGCAGTTGCTGGTGGAGCCCATCAGCCAAAGTTCAGCCAACCAGCGCGCCGGGCGATGTGGTCGGGTGGCCAACGGCATTTGTATTCGCCTGTATGACGAAAAAGATTTTGACGGCCGGCCCCGCTTCACCGACCCCGAAATCTTGCGCTCTTCGCTGGCTGGGGTAATTTTGCGCATGAAGTCGCTGCGCATGGGGCTGGTGGAAGACTTTCCCTTTATCGAGCGCCCATCAAGCCGGGCCATTGCCGACGGCTACCAGTTGCTCAATGAACTCGGCGCTGTGGACGACGCCAATGAATTGACGCCGCAAGGCCAGGAACTGGCCAAATTGCCGCTGGATCCGCGCGTGGGCCGCATGATTCTGGAGGCGCGCGACCGCAGCGCGCTCGACGAGGTGTTGGTGATTGCCAGCGCTCTCAGCGTGCAAGACGTGCGCGACCGACCGATGGAGGCGCAACAGCAGGCCGATGCAGCGCATGTCAAGTTTGATGACGAAAAGAGTGAATTCAGCGGATATTTGAAGCTATGGAAATGGCTGGACACGGCGCGGGGCGGCCATGGCGCCGAGCACAAGCTCTCCAACCGTCAGTATGAGCAGCTCTTGCGACAAAACTTCGTCAACA
>CAZBKX010000256.1:0-4078 GCA_964492535.1 uncultured Rhodoferax sp.
CGATCAGAGCCAGCGCCACCGCCACCCAAAGCAGCCGGGACGCAATCAGGGCCATGGCGTCGCCTTGCCGGCTGGAGAACATGCCGATCCAGTAAAAAATGGTGCTCATGAAGAACAACACGCTCATCCACAAAATGGCCGACTGGCTGGACAGGAAATAGTTGAGCCAGAACACGTTGTCGGCGTTTGCCAGCGTGCCCTGGTAAGACGCGATGCCCAGCAGCGACAAGCCGGCCACCGCCAACATCAGGGTGCGCAAGGGCCGCCAAAACCAGGCCAATGCAATGGCGCTGGGCACTGCCCCCAGCAAAATGCCCTGCTCGTACACATCCATGGCACCGTTGTATCCCGTAAACACATACAAGGCACCGGCCACCACGGTGGCAGCAAATACCCAGTCAAACCAGTTGCGCTTGGCGAAATAGCCTTCATTGAGGCTGAGTGTGGTGGACACAGTGGTTGCAGTGGTCATGTCATGTTTCCTTGATGCCGATCAGCCTGGATTTCAGCTGCTCAAATTCGCGATCACCGTCCATCGTCTTGCGGTTGCTCGACAGCGCCAGCGTGGCCGTTGTCACATCAAGCCCGTTGACCTTGCGCGGTGCCAGCCAGACCCACAGCCGCCGGTCGCGGATGTACAACATGGCAAAAATCCCCAGGATGAGCAGGGTGCATCCCAAATAAACAATGTTTTTCCCGGGGGCGCGGGCCACCTGGAACACACTGGCCTGCACTTGGGTGAAGTCGATCAACTGCAAGACCATGGGCGCCGGGTAGGCCTGCGCGTCACTCAGGGCCAATACAGCTTGGGTCATGAAGGCCTGGGTGGCGTCAGTGGGTGGCAGTGGTTTCAAGCCCGCACGCTCCCGGGTGAGCTGGGTCAACTCAAACAAGGCGCCGTTCAGGATGCGTCAACACATCGCTGGCCTGCGCCCGCTCGACCTCGGGCACATTGGTCTCCAGGAAGTCGGCAACGGCCTGCAAACCGCCCGTAGGCTTGGCGCCCTTGAGCGGAGGTGTATCGGTGGACGTGCCGGCAAACAGGGTCAAGGCCCGCGACGCCGAGGCGGCCAGCGGTGTTTTCAGATCTGGGCGGCTCGGGTCCACTGCACCGCGCACATAACGCTCGACCGCCAGCGCACGCGTGGCCGGATCGGCCAGCGCGGCCTTTATCCGGAAAAAGGACTCGTAGCGGCCCTCCTCATCTGCTGGCACCCGCAAATACCGAAACGTGTCAGCGGGCGAGTTGCGCACCCCCATCAAAAACACCGGCGCCCCCTCTCCCAAGGTGACGGGCAGCATGTAATTGTGGAATTCACGCGCCTGGCCCGAGGTATCACGAAGCTTGTAAGTGATGCTGGGCCCCACATTGCGCAGTTCTTTGGCGGAAACGGCCTTGTTGGCAGCGCCCAGGGGGGCGTCGAGCGACTCCCGCAAGTCCACCTTGCGCACGTCCACGCCAGAGGCCTTGTCAGCGGCAAAGTTTTCGACATTGATCACCCGCAGGCCCACATACTCAACCGACAACTTCTCCGCGCCATTGGTCAGCTCCGAGTTGCCACCAATAACGCCCTCGATCTCAAACGGCTTGGTGGCCGCATTCATGGGAACTGCCTTGAGCTTGACCCGGGAGCCACCATCATCGAAACCCGACTGGTAAATCTCCACGCCCTTGTGGCGGGCGGGATGGTTGACCTCCACCCTTTTGGGTATTTTTTCACCGGTCTCCAGGTCGTGAATGACGATCTCGCTGGCAAACAGCTTGGGCATGCCAGTGGAGTAATACTCCACAATGAATTTTTTCAACTCGACAGCAAAGGGCAAGTCCTGAACCAGGATGCCATTGCTCTGATTCAAAATAGCCGTGCTGGACTGGGTACCTTCGGTCACCATCAGGTTGGCGCGAAAGGTCGGGTTGCTGTCGCTCAGGCGGTGCTCCGGTTTGACATCGGCAAGCATGCCGGCGCCGTTGTAAGCCGTTTTCCCGTTGAGCCACATGTGCGCCCGAATGACCAGATCCCCGTCCAGCAACCCGCCCAAGCACACCAATACGATGGCGCTGTGGGCTGCAATGTAGCCCAACTTATTGGCCGCGCCCGCTTTGGCCGCCACCATCCAGCCCGCTTCGTCTGCGCTGGCACCCGTCGTCAAGCCCCGCTGCTGAAGCTTGACCTTCCAGCCGCCACCCGCCAGCATCTGCCCGATGCGCTTCGCCGCCATCTCGGGGGACTCATCCAGATCAGCCTGGGCACGGTGGCCAAAGGCCTTGAGGCTTTGCACCCGGATGTTTTCTTTGCAGGTTTTGAAATCGATGAGGATTTTCGGGGTGTTGCGCGCAACGCAAAGAGAGGTGCTGATGACCAAAAACGCCAGGATCAGCAAAAACCACCACGCGCTGTAGACCGAGTAGAGACTGACCGCGCCAAACACCTCGGCCCAAAAGGGGCCAAACTGGTTGACGTAATTGTTGGCCGGCTCTTGCTGCTTGAGTACGGTGCCAATCACCGATGCAATACAGATGACAGTGAGCAAAGAAATCGAGAACCGCATCGACGACAGCAACTCGACTGCCGCACGCATGGCGCGCGAACCGGTCTTGAGCTCAAGGCCTTGCGTGGAAACTGTCATGGGTGGGTTGTCTTGGACTCAAAAAAAATGGGCAGCCCCATCTTCAAATGGACCTGCCCAGCTTGGGGAGTGTCAGCAGCGTTTAGTTCAATCAATAAACGGACCCAGTCCCCTGCGCCAAGTGGCTTTGGTTAGCGCAAGCCGGCAATGTAGTCCGATACAGCCTTGATCTCGCGGTCATTGAGCTTGGCACTCACCTGGGTCATCTGAAGGTTGTTCTTGCGAACACCGTCACGAAAAGCTGTCAACTGGGCTGCTGTGTAATCGGCATGTTGACCGCTCATACGGGGGTACTGCGAAGGAATGCCAGCGCCATTGGGGCTGTGGCAGCCGGCGCAAGCAGGCACTTGGCGGTCAGCAATGCCACCGCGGTAAATGCGCTCACCCAGGGCGACCATTTCTTTGTCCTTGGAAAAACCTGCCTTGGCAGGCTTGGCTGCGAGCCAGTACGAAATATTACGCATGTCGTCATCGCTCAGCATGGCCGAAAATCCGGACATGATGGCGTTGGCCCGCTTGCCTGACTTGAACTCCTGCAATTGCTTGACCAGGTATTCCGGGTGCTGCTGCGCCAGTTTGGGGTTGACGGGAATGCTGGAGTTCCCGTCGGCCGCATGACACGCCGCGCAAACTGCGAAAGAGGCCTCGCCCTTGGCCAGGTCAGGCTTGGCGGCTACCGCGGGGGCTGGCTTGGCTACAGCAGGCGCCGGCTTGGCTCCCTCGGCAGCGAAAGTCGAAACAGCAGAGGCGGCCAACGAGGCAGCAATCAAAAAACGGGTGAGAAACTTCATAGGGGCGTGTCGCATCAGGTGGGCAAAACAGCGTGATTCTACAATGCGGCTTCGGGTTTTTTCTCTTTAAATAATGACTACCAATACAAACCCCAAGGCTTCGGCCCCTGCAACACCCCCTGCGGATGAGGCAGCCAAGGCTGCAGCCATTGCGCTGGGCTGGCTTCACACAGCCAAATTTCTGACTACAGCACCCCAGTTGCACTTTCTTCCTGCCATGGAGGTGCCGGAGTTTGCGTTCGTCGGCCGCTCCAATGCGGGCAAGTCCACCTGCATCAATACATTGACGCAGCAAAAGCAACTGGCCTTCGCCTCCAAGAAGCCTGGTCGCACCCAGCACATCAACCTGTTTTCTTTGGGCAAGCAGGGTGTCACCGATGCCATCCTGACCGACTTGCCGGGCTACGGCTACGCGGCGGTGCCCAAAGCCGACAAGATCCGTTGGCAGCAGGTGATGGCCAATTATTTGGTCACGCGCGAAAACCTCAAGGCCATTGTGCTCATGTGCGACCCCCGCCACGGCCTCACCGAGCTCGATGAGATCTTGCTCGACATCGTGCGCCCCCGGGTCGAAGAAGGGCTCAAGTTTTTGGTGGTTTTGACCAAGGCGGACAAGCTGACCCGGGTAGAGCAAAACAAGGCGCTGTCGATCATGAAGC
>CAZBKX010000257.1:0-2248 GCA_964492535.1 uncultured Rhodoferax sp.
CCAAGATCCGCACCGGCCGCGCCAATCCCGCTTTGCTGGATTCAGTCCACGTGGACTACTACGGCTCGATGGTGCCAATCAGTCAGGTGGCCAACGTGTCCTTGCTGGATGCCCGGACCATCAGTGTTCAACCCTGGGAAAAGGGAATGGGCGCCAAGATCGAAAAGGCGATCCGCGACAGCGACTTGGGTCTCAATCCATCGTCCATGGGTGATTTGATTCGGGTGCCCATGCCGGCTATGTCGGAAGAGCGCCGCAAAGAACTCACCAAAGTCGTCCGCAATGAAGGTGAGAGCGCCAAGGTGGCCGTGCGCAACCTGCGCCGTGATGCCAACGAAGCGGTCAAAAAAGCGGTGAAGGATAAGCTGGCCTCCGAGGATGATCAGAAACGATCCGAGGCAGATATCCAGAAGACCACGGATCGTCACATCATCTCCATTGATCAGTTGGTGGCTGCCAAAGAGCAGGACATCATGGCGGTCTAGGTGCCTGTCACCACGTTGGTCAATTCGTGCGCTGAGTCTTGTTTCGGGCACCCTGATGCCGATTCAGCGCTGTACTTGGGATGCCATTTTCCATGAGCGCTGTGCCTCACCATATTGCTATCGTGATGGACGGCAACGGGCGTTGGGCCACGAGGCGTTTTTTGCCCCGTGTCGCCGGTCACAAGCAAGGCGTTGATTCGCTCAGGCGTTGCGTCAAGGCCTGTGCCCAGCGAGGCGTCAGCGTATTAACTGTGTTCGCGTTCTCTTCGGAAAACTGGAGCCGGCCTGCGGAGGAGGTATCTGGTTTGATGGATCTTTTTGCCAAGGCCTTGATTCGGGAAGTTCCGCAACTCAACGCCGACGGCGTGCAATTGCACTTTGCCGGTGAACGCGCTGGTTTGTCTGTAAAAGTCGCGCATGGCATTGAGCAGGCGGAGCGCGCGACCGCAGCCAATTCCCGTTTGATTCTGAACGTTTGTTTCAACTACGGGGGGCGGTGGGATATTGTTCAGGCTGCAGCGCAATTGGCCGGTCAGGGGCAACCCATCACCGAAGCGAATCTGAACCGGTTCATGGCCCTGTGCCATGTGCGGGACCCGGATTTGGTGATTCGGACGGGTGGTGAGTTGCGTGTCAGCAACTTTCTGCTTTGGCAGTCTGCTTATTCGGAATTTTATTTCTGCGACGATCTTTGGCCCGAATTTGATGAGGCATCGCTGGATCAGGCCATTGCCGTTTATCAGCAGCGTGAAAGACGGTTTGGAAAGACATCAGAGCAACTTGAACAACAGGGCTCGCTGCGCTAGGTTGTGGCGCGAAAGGAAATTGTGCTGAAACAACGTGTCATAACGGCCCTGATATTGCTGCTTGTTTTGCTGCCAGCCCTGTTTTACGTTTCGCCGTGGCCTCTTGTCGCATTGACCTTGATCATGATCTCGGCTGGTGCGTGGGAGTGGAGTCGGCTTAACGGGTCTGGCCAAGTGATGTCACTCGTTTGGGGTGGAGTCTGCGCACTCGCATGCGGGGCGACCTGGTGGTTTGGCCTGCTGGAGCGCTCGCTCAGTTTGTTGTGGATTGTCGCTGGTGCGACCTGGGTATTGGCGAGCGCCTGGTTGTTGCGTGCGGGTGTATCAGCCTGGTCCGGCTATCCTCGGGCTCTCAGGCTTTTGTTGGGCCTGTTTGCGCTTTGGCTGGCTTGGCTGGCTGTTGCGCAGGCGAGGGTGATTGGTATCAATTTTTTAATGTCCATTTTGGTGCTGGTGTGGGTTGCCGACATCTTTGCCTATTTCGCGGGCAGGGCTTTGGGTGGGCGTTTTACCCACACAAAACTGGCGCCAAGCATCAGTCCCGGGAAAAGTTGGGAGGGCGTTTGGGGTGGAATGGCGGGAGTTGTTGTTCTCGCCTTTGTATGGCTATGGGCAGACTCCAAGTTGCTGGCCGCTGTCCCGAGTCTCTACAGCAACCTTGGTGCCAAAGGCGTCTGGTTACTCTTTATTGCCGCCATATTCATGGCCTCCATGAGCGTTGTGGGTGACCTGTTCGAATCCTTGGTCAAACGCAGTGCAGGCGTCAAGGACAGCAGCGGCCTCTTGCCAGGTCACGGCGGTATTCTGGATCGGGTTGATGCCTTGCTTCCCACCCTGCCACTGGCCATGATGCTCTACTCTGTGTTGAACACCTTATGAATGACCTGACTTTCCCAACAGTACAACGCGTCGCCATCTTGGGGTCGACTGGTTCTGTTGGCGTCAGTACGCTTGATG
>CAZBKX010000258.1:0-12974 GCA_964492535.1 uncultured Rhodoferax sp.
GGTTCAAGGTGCGCATGGTGGCCGGGTTTCGTCGTTTGATGGCGGCGGCGATGGTGGGTGACCGGGCCGCCATGACCCTGGCTGCGCAGGCCATCGGCTACTTTGACGAGCATACGCAAGAGCGACACCAAAACGCTGTGCTCGACATTTTTGGGCAGGCGTTTGAGCCCTTGTGCTTTGACGGGCCCTATGATTTTGGTGCGTCTGATTTACCCCGACGCATTCGTGACACCGGACTGGCCTTGGGGCTGGATCGGGATTTTTGGCATGTGCCCCCCGCCGACGTGCTGTTTTTGCACCGCAAGTTGGGCGGTCTTTACCTGCTGGCCGCCAGGCTCAAAGCACGAGTCAACGTAAATGAGCTGGCGCGCGGCTTTTTGCGCTGAAATTGCCCAGCCACGACTACGCTGCCTCTTGGTTACGCGCGCTCAGGCGGGCATGGACACCTGATTGTCCACGCTGAACTGGTAATCCTTGAAGATATGTTCTGCGCTCAGCGTTTGGTAGGACCCATCCGGGAGGCGGTTTGTCGTGTCTTTCAGGCGGTACGTGGTGCTGCCGCAGGTCCAGCAATTGAAGTTGCGCATGTGGGTGCACAGGCAGGTTTTGTCCATCACCGAGATGACTTTGGAGTTCGGGTGCAAAGCCACCTCCCGGTTGTAAGCGTCGATGTAGGCGCAACCGCCATTGCCATCCAGCAAGTAGCCGTAGGCCTCGCAATTGGGCCGAATGCCCGCACCAATGGCCGGCGTACTCTTGAGCATGCGCATCGGGTAACCCGTGGGCGAGATGGTGTTGACCACGATGTCTTCTTCGCTGGCGCGGTAGTAGTCCTGCTTGACATCGGCCGGCAAGCCACATTCGTTGGCCACCGTGAAGCGTGTGGCGACCTGCACTGCAGCAGCCCCCATCTCCAGAAACGACGTGGCGTCCGTCCCGGTGAAGATACCGCCGGCCGCCACTACCGGAATGTCCAGCTCTTCGGTTTTCAGGAATTGAACCACCTCGGCAATGATGGTGGCCAGGTCGTACTTGGCCCAATCCATGCCAAAGCCCAGGTGTCCACCGGCCAGCGGGCCTTCGACGATGACGTAATCGGGACGACGGTCCAGCCGTGCGTTCTTGCGCAAGAAGAGTTGCAAGGCCCGCACCGAGGACACAATAATGCCAAGCTTGGCGTCCCGGAACCGGGGGTGGTCGGCAATCAAGCCAAACGACCCCAGATGCAAACCCGCACTGAGCGTGATGCCGTCAATGCCAGCATCCAGCGCGGAGGCCATGCGCACCTGCAGCGTGTCGCGCGGGGCGTTCATGGTGAGCTTTTCCATGCAGTTGACGAAAATCAGGCCCTCGCCGCGCTTGGCCTGCATGGTCGCGTCGACATGGCGGCGGGTGGCATCGGCCAGCACGCCCAGGTCGAATTTGATGATGGATTTGTCGGAGTTGTCGATGTTGGCTTTGTAAAAGCGGGTCTTGTCCTTGACAAAGCTGGTATCGAAACGGCGATCGGACACGTCGGGCACCATGGCATCAGAAATATGCCCGACGCCGCCAAGACGCGCGGCATCGAGGGCCAGCTCGGCGGTTGATATATCGACACCCATGCCGCCCACCATAATGGGGACAAACTCTTTTTTTCCGAATTTCAGACGGAAATCATCAACACGTTTCATCTCAATCCTTGGGTACCTCAACACCTCTGTTGGCAGCCTTGCCCAGTGGCCCGGGCTTGCGCGGGAGGTGCTGAAAATTGCAAGCCAGGGCGGGCTTGACACCCCAGGAATTCTACCGCGCCCCTATTTCAGATCTCCCGCTGTGACAATTCCCCTGCGCGTTTGGAGTGCTTGACACGGGCATCCATTTTTTCAATGTGAACCCGGGCCATTTGCCCGGAGTAAACGTTCTTTTTTAGCCAGGCGCACTCGGCACCCAGTTGCTCCTCGCTATCCAGGCGGGTATGCCATACCCGCTGGTCCGCGTTCCAGCGGTAGGCGCGTGACTTGAGTGCATCTTTGGCATCAAACGGGGCTTGTGTGGCTTGCAGGCGGTAGCTCGGGCCGTGGCTGCTGGCGATGATTTTTGCCAGCCCGCTTTGCCGGCTCGATGGCAAGGATTCACACAGCACAGCGAGCAGGGCGTGGCAATCGGTCTCGGCGCGGTGGGCGTCATAGAACCAGCCTTTTTCCAGGGCCAGGTATTCCAGCTTGGCAGACCCATGTCCTTCATTCTTCCAGTCAATCTCGGCAAAGGAGCAGCCCCAGGCGAGGTTTGAAAACGCAGGGATCCGGGCTTCGCAGAAGGGCCGATCGAACGCCGCGTTGTGGGCAATCACCAGGTCCACGCCGTCCAGCAGGGCCGCAATGCGGGCCTCATCGAGGTGTTTGCCCTGCACCATCTCGTTGGAGATGCCGGTGAGCGCCTGCACCTCTTTGGAGATGGGCTGGCCCGGGTCTTCGAGCTCGTCAAAAACCACGACCTCTCCGACTGGCAGGCCCGTGGTGGTGTCCACGTCCACCCGCAGCATGGCCAGTTCAATGATCTTGTCGCGCCCGTGGTCCAGCCCTGTCGTCTCGGTATCAAGAATCAGGACCCGCATGACGGGGCCCAGCGCTGTGCGCTCGTAATGGAGGACCGGTGCGAGACGCCGCAGCACGCGGTAATCGGGGTTCTGCTCCAGCCGGGCCGCCATGGCGCGGGCGTCCAGCGCAGGCGCCTCAGGCGTCAAACCCGGGTTGAGGGGCTTGGCGCGCGCTTTGGGTTTGGGTTTCAGCTTGGGCTGGACCGACAGGGGCATGTCAAAGCTGTCAAAGCCCAGTGGGAGTTGCATATCGGTCACGTTTCGCTTTCAAAATCTTGGATGGCATGCTGGGGATTACACCCCAATTCACCCAGCCTGGCCGGGCGACGGCACGGCGCCGATCTGTTTTAATTGGTTGATGAACCCCATTGAAAAAGCCCCCCCTGCCCTGCGCCCCTTGCGGGGCGTGCGTGTGCTCAGCTTGAGCTTGAACCTGCCCGGCCCGGCCGCCCTCATGCGGTGCCGACAGATGGGCGCGACCTGTGTCAAGCTGGAGCCGCCCCCGCCCGCAGGTGCCTCGGCAGGCGCCTCTGGCGACCCCATGGGTTTGTACAACCGGCCCGCCTATCAGGAGCTCCACCAGGGGGTGCGCATTGTGGTGGCCGATCTCAAGTCCGGCCCGGGTCAAAAAGCCTTGCACCGGGAGCTGGACAAGGCTGATGTGCTGCTGACCTCGTTTCGTCCGTCCGCCCTGCGCAAACTGGGCCTGGAGTGGAAGACACTGCGCAAGCTCTATCCGACGCTCTCGCAAGTGGCCATCGTGGGCGCGCCGGGCGCGCGTGCCGAAGAGCCTGGCCATGACCTCACCTACCTCGCCGAACACGCTCTGGTCAATGGGCTTGACTTGCCACCCACCTTGTACGCGGACATGGGCGGCTCGTTGATGGCCTCCGAGGCGGTCCTCAAAGCCGTGTTGCTGCAACTCAAAAGCGGCAAAGGCAGCCACCAGGAGGTGGCTCTGTCAGAGGCTGCGGCTTACCTGGCCCTGCCGCGCCACTGGGGCTTGACCCAACCTGGCGCTGCCGTGGGGGGCGGACATGCCGGTTACCGCGTCTACCCGTGCCAGGACGGGCGGGTCGCGGTGGCTGCACTGGAGCCGCACTTTGCCAAATCCCTGTGTGCCGCCGCTGGCATTGCCTATGTCAACGTTCTGAGCATGATGGCGCCAGCCACCCACGAAGCCTTGGCGGCCTATCTGCTGAGCATGACGCGCAAGGCGCTGGATCAGCTGGCTGTGGATAAAGACATTCCGCTTTTTACAATGCAAAATTAGTAGCTATACAGGCAAGTAAATCGCCGGCCAGAGGTCAATTTTGCTCAAATTTATGACTATCAGAGCCAGATGACCTCTGCCGCCAGTAAATAGCCGGCTCCATACACCGTGCGGATGGTTTTGGGGCTTTGGGGGTCGGATTCGAGTTTGCGCCGCAAACGCGACACCCGCACATCCACCCCCCTGTCGAGCGCGGAGAGGTCGCGGTCACCGCACAGTTGCTCGCGGTCCAGGATGCGGTTGGGGCGCTGCAAGAACAGCAGCAACATGCGCGCCTCACCCGCGCTCAGTGTCCACTCCTGCCCGCCAGGGGAGGTGAGCAGGTTGGAGTCCGCCAGGAACCGCCAGCCACCAAAATCAGCGCGCTGAGAACGTGTGGGGGTCGGTGTGCTGCGGGTATCGGCGCGGCGGCGCAAAATGCTGCGCACCCGGGCCACGAGTTCACGCGGCTCAAAGGGTTTGACGACATAGTCATCTGCGCCCAGCTCCAGTCCCATCACCCGGTCACTGAGGTAGCCCCGACCGGTCAAAACCATCACGCCGCACGCATACCGGGCCTGCAATTCGCGAACTACATCCATGCCGTCGGCGTCCGGCAGGCCCAAATCAACGATGCACAGCTCGGGCTCACGCAAGAGCAGCAAGCGGCGCAAGGCGGCAGCGGTGTGGCACTCCAGGGCCTCAAATCCGAATTCCCTCAGCGTGGTGCAAACCAGCCGGCAAATGTCGGTGTCGTCATCCAGCACGTAAATGCATCGGGGCCCCTCGGGCTGGGGCATCACGTCAGGGCTCATGCGGACAACGCATCCAGCGCAAGGTGCAATTCCAGGGCCGTGAACGGTTTTTTGAGCAAGGGAAGATGGACGCTGCCCGCCGCTGCAGCGTTCTCGATGCGCGAATAGCCACTGATCAGCAGAAACTTGACATGCGGCGCGCGTTGATGGGCCTCCTTGCACAGGGTGAGTCCGTCCATCCCGCCAGGCATCACCACATCAGAAATGACAATTCCCACGGTGGGCACACTCGCCAACAACAGCAGTGCATCGGCCGCGTGGTCGGCTTCCATCACCGGGTAGCCCAGCCCGACCAACTGCAGCCGGATGACACGCCGCACATCCAGGTCGTCTTCCACCAACAGCACCAGCGGTCGCTGCGCCAGAGTCTGGCGAAATGGCGGCTGCTCGCCCATGAACGGCACCGCGTCCACGTCTTCGGTGCTGCAGGGCAGCACCAGCGTCACCTCGCAGCCCTTGCCCAACGCACTCTGGATGCGAATGCCGCCACCAGACTGCTTGGCAAAGCCATAGGCCATGGACAAACCCATGCCGCTGCCCGAGCCAAACCGCTTGGTCGTGAAGAATGGCTCCCAGGCGCGTGCCTGAGTGGCTGCATCCATGCCGGTGCCGGTGTCCAGCACACTCAAAGCGACGTAGCAGCCCGGCGTGACATCGAATTCGAGCGCCTGGACCGAGCCCAGTTGCACGCGGTGGGCCCGAATGGCCAGTTTGCCGCCATCCGGCATGGCATCGCGCGCATTGAGCGCCAGATTGAGCAGCGCATTTTCAAGTTGCTGGGCATCAGTCAGGGCGTAAAGCCGCTCCTCCATTGGGTCCACGCTGACCGTGATGTGGGCAGGCAGGGTCCGTTGCAGCAACCCCAGTGTTTCGTCCACCAGATCAGCGATGTTCACGGATCTTGGCATCAGAGGTTGCTTGCGGGCAAAAGCCATCAAGCGCTTGATGAGTGAGGCACCTCGGCGTGAGGCCTTCAAGGCCGGCACGACGTAGTCGCCAATGTCACGGTCGTTGGGATACCGCTCCTGAAGGCTCACGAGGTTGCCAATGACCACGGTCAGCAAATTGTTGAAATCATGGGCCAGCCCACCAGTCAATTGCCCCACTGCTTCCATTTTCTGGGCATGCACCAGCGCGGCCTCCGCGTTTTTGAGGTCGGTGATGTTGACCGAGAGCACAAAGCAACCCGCCACATGGCCCCGCGCATCCCGCTCGGGCACCAGCTCGCTGCGGGCGTACATGACCCGCCCGTCAGGCCGGCGCATGGCGTATTCGTAGCTCACGCTGTGCCCCTGCAAGGCACGATGCACGTAATGGGAAATGTCGGTATACACCTCGTCGCCCACCACATCACGGATCTGTCGGCCCAGGATTTTTTCTTTGCTGCAATCAAACCAGTCTGCGTAACCCTTGTTGGCGTAGCTGTAGACCTCCCGGTCATCAAAATAAGCAATCAGGGCAGGCACGGTGTCCGTGATCAGGCGGAGATTGCCTTCACTGCGCTGCAGCGCCGTGGTGATGCGCTGGTTGGCGTCCATCGCCTCGATCAGGCGCTGATTGGTGCTCTGCAATTCAGCCGTGCGTTCGGTCACACGGCTCTCCAATTCGGCATTTTGCTGCTGAATCTGTTGCTCGAACCGGCGGCTGGCGGTGATGTCGGTGTACAAGGTAACAAAGCCGTTGTGCGGCAGAGGCTCCCCGCGCACCGCCAGGATTCGCCCGCCCAGGCGATCCCGTTCGGTGTAATGCGGTGTGAAGCTGCGCGCGAGAACCATGCGCTCCTCGACTTGCTCGTTCGCATCCCCCGGCCCGTATTCACCACGCTCTGCGTTAAAGCGAATGAACGACTCGAACGTGGCCCCCACAAACGCCATCTCGGGTGGAAAGTCCAGGAGCCGCAAAAAGGCCTTGTTCCAGGCCACGATCTGCAGGTTGCCGTCGATCACGGTCAGGCCTTGGTCGAGCATGTCCAGCCCGGCCTGCAATAGCTCGTGCCGATAGTGGGTTTGCTGGGGATCGGTGGGGGTTTGAAATGACATCAGGGTCAAGCTCCGGCGGTGATTTTCCATTCTAGGGCGCGCTTCCGGTGCCCAGACACCCTGCAATCATTCGATACATTTGCCCCGAATTTTCGCAACAGTCCGCTGCCAACATTGCGCCCAAACTTGTTGACCCTGCTGCAAAAGCCGGGCGCAAGGCAACCGAATGGAGACAGCTGACATGACAAGCAACGCCTACGACCAGGGAATGGAGCGCAATCTCGCCAACCACACGGCCCTGTCACCCCTGAGCTTTCTGGCGCGTGCCGCCAGCGTCTACCCCAACCGCCTGTCCATCATCCACGGCGACAGCCGCTTCACCTGGGCCCAGACCTATGCCCGGTGCAGGCGTCTGGCCAGCGCACTGGCTCTGCGTGGCGTGGGTGTAGGCGATACGGTGGCGGTGATGCTGTCCAACACCCCGCCCATGTTTGAGGCGCACTTTGGTGTGCCCATGACCGGCGCAGTGCTCAACACCCTCAACACCCGACTTGATGCAGAGGCCATCGCGTTCATGCTCGACCACGGTGGCGCCAAGGTGCTCATCACGGACCGCGAGTTTTCCCCCATCATCGAACGCACCCTGGCTTTGATAAGCCACAAACGACCCGTGGTGATTGATGTCGCTGACCCGATGCACCCGGATGGCAAACTGCTGGGCGAGCTGGAATACGACGCGTTTTTACAAACCGGCGACGAGGCATTTGAATGGGCCTTGCCGGGCGACGAGTGGAATGCCATCGCCCTCAACTACACCAGCGGCACCACCGGCAACCCCAAGGGCGTGGTCACCCACCACCGGGGGGCTTACCTCAATGCTGTGTCCAACGTGGTCACCTGGGAGATGCCGCGCCACTCGGTCTACCTGTGGACATTACCGATGTTTCATTGCAACGGCTGGTGCTTTCCCTGGACGCTTGCACTGCAAGCAGGCGTGAGCGTGTGCCTGCGCCGTGTGGACCCCACCCTGATTTTTTCGTTGATCCGCGAGCACCGCGTCACGCACCTGTGTGGCGCGCCCATTGTGTATGGCCTGCTGATCAATGTGCAACCCGCTGTGCGCGAAGGCATCACCCACTCCATTGCCGGACTGATTGCCGGCGCCGCACCACCCGCCTCCATCATTGAAGGCTGCGAGCGCATTGGCATTGACATCACGCACGTGTATGGCCTGACCGAGGTCTATGGCCCGGCGGCCGTGTGTGCCAAACAGGACGGCTGGGACCAATTGCCTATTGGCGAGCGCGCGGCGCTGAATGCACGCCAGGGTGTGGCCTACCCCATGCAGGAGTCGATCACGGTGCTGAACCCCGAGACCCTGCAACCCGTGCCTGCCGACGGTGAAACCATGGGCGAAATCTTCTTTCGGGGCAATTTGGTCATGAAGGGTTACCTGAAGAACCCGCAGGCAACCGAGGAAGCCTTTGCGGGCGGCTGGTTCCACACCGGCGACCTGGCCGTGATGCACCCGGACGGCTACGTCAAGATCAAGGACCGCAGCAAGGACGTGATCATCTCCGGGGGCGAGAACATCTCCAGCCTGGAGGTTGAAGAAGTGCTCTACCGCCACCCTGGCGTGATGGTGGCTGCTGTGGTGGCCCGGCCTGATGACAAGTGGGGCGAGGTGCCTTGCGCCTTTGTCGAATTGCGCGAGGGTGCCACGGTCACCGAGACCGAAATGATCGACCACTGCCGCTCTCAATTGGCTCGCTTCAAGGTGCCCAAGCAAGTGGTGTTTGGCACGCTGCCCAAAACCTCGACCGGAAAAATCCAGAAATTCGTGCTCCGCGACCAGATGCGCTCCAGCTCGGCCATTGACTGAACACCCTCATGCCCATGTCACAAGACCTCATCCTGCAAACCACTGGCCTCACCAAAGAGTTCAAGGGCTTTGCCGCCGTGCAAAACGTGGACCTCAAGGTCAAGCGCGGCAACATTCATGCCCTGATCGGCCCCAACGGCGCCGGCAAGACCACGGTCTTCAACCTGCTGACCAAGTTCTTGCAGCCCACGGCCGGCAAGATCGAATTCAACGGCATCGACATCACCCGTGAAGAATCGGCGCAAATTGCCCGCCGGGGCGTGGTGCGCTCGTTCCAGATTTCGGCCACCTTCCCCAACCTGAGCGTGATGGAAAACGTGCGCATTGCCCTGCAACGCAAGCTGGGCACCTCCTTTCACTTCTGGCGCCCGCAGGCCACCCTGAATGTGCTGAACGATCGGGCCATTGAGCTGCTCGAATCTGTGGACCTGGGCGCCTATATTGATACCAAAACCATCGAGCTGCCTTATGGCCGCAAGCGTGCTTTGGAGATTGCCACCACGCTGGCACTGGAGCCTGAGTTGATGCTGCTGGACGAACCCACCCAGGGCATGGGCCACGAGGATGTGGACCGGGTGGTGGAGCTCATTCGCAAAGTCTCCCAGGGCCGCACCATTCTGATGGTGGAGCACAACCTGTCGGTGGTGGAAAGCCTGTGCAATGTCATCACCGTGCTGCAACGGGGCGCGATTCTGGCCGAAGGGCCTTACGACGTGGTGTCCAAAGACCCGCGGGTTCTGGAAGCCTATGTGGGCGTGGAAGCAGGAGCACAAGAATGAACAGCGCCTACCAACGCACGGGTGAGTTGCTGCGCCTGACCGATCTGCATTCGTTTTATGGCGAATCGCACATCCTGCACGGCATTGACCTGACCATCAACCACGGCGAGCTCGTCACCCTGTTGGGGCGCAACGGCAGCGGCCGCTCCACCACCCTGAAGTCCATTTTGGGGCTGGTGGGCCGGCGCACCGGGCAGATCATGCTCAACGGCGTGGACATCAAGGCCATGTCGTCACACCGCATTGCCCGCCTGGGTGTTGGCTACTGCCCGGAAGAGCGCGGCATTTTCTCGGGACTCACCACAGAAGAAAACCTGATGTTGCCCCCCACCGTGGCCTCGGGCGGCATGTCGCTGGAAGAAATCTACGAGATGTTCCCCAACCTGTATGAGCGGCGCACCAGTCCCGGCATGCGGCTCTCAGGTGGCGAGCAGCAAATGCTGGCGATGGCGCGCATTCTGCGCACCGGTGCGCGGCTGCTGTTGCTGGACGAGATCACCGAAGGTCTGGCCCCCGTGATTGTCAAGAAGCTCGGCGAGGTCATTCGCCTGCTCAAGACACGGGGCTACACCATCATTCTGGTGGAACAAAACTTCAGGTTTGCAGCCCCGCTGGCGGACCGCCACATCGTGCTGGAGCATGGCCGCATTGTGGCCACGGTGACCAAAGAGGAACTGCCCTCCAAGACCGACCTGCTGCATGAGCTGCTGGGCGTCTGAGCCTCACACCCGCAATATTTCACCGTCATTTTTTATAACCTCCAAAAGGAGACATCATGAAACTCAAACCCATTATTCAGGCCCTCGGCCTGGCGCTCGCCACCATTGGCGCTGCACAAGCCCAAATCTCGGACAACGTCGTCAAGATCGGTGTGCTGACCGATTTGTCCGGTTTGTACTCGGACGTGGCCGGCAAAGGCACGGTGGTAGCCACCGAAATGGCTGTTGAGGACTTCATGAAGTCCGACAAGCCTGGCTTCAAGATCGAAGTCGTGTCGGCCGACCACCAAAACAAGGGTGACATTGCCGCCAACAAGGCGCGCGAATGGTTTGAGCGCGACAAGGTCGACGTGGCTTCCGAGCTGGTCACCACCTCCGTGGCCCTGGCCGTCATGAAGATCGCCAAGGAAAAGAACCGCATTGCCCTGATCTCCGGCGCGGCGTCCACCCTGGTGACCAACAAGGACTGCAATGACGTGACCGTGCACTGGACCTACGACACCTACGCGGTGGCCAACGGCACCGCCAAGGCCGTGGTCAAGCAAGGCGGCAAAAAATGGTTCTTTTTGACCGCTGATTACGCCTTTGGTCACTCCCTGGAAAAAGACGCCGGAGATGTGGTGAAAGCCAACGGCGGTGAAGTGGTGGGCTCGGTGCGCCACCCCTTCCCGGGTTCGGACTTCTCGTCGTTCCTGCTCAAGGCGCAATCTTCCGGTGCCCAGATTATTGGCTTGGCCAACGCCGGTGGCGACACCATCAACTCCATTAAACAAGCGGCTGAATTTGGCATCACCCAAAAGCAGTCGCTCGCAGGCTTGTTGATGTTCATCACCGACGTGCACTCGCTGGGTCTCAAAACGACTCAAAATATGTACCTGACCGAAGGCTTCTACTGGGATCTGAACCCTGAGACCCGCGCCTGGTCTGCGCGCTTCTTCGAGAAAACCAAGCGCATGCCCACCATGGTGCAAGCGGGCCAGTACTCGTCCGTGATGCATTACCTCAAGGCAGTCAAGGCGATCAACACCGACGACACCGCCAAAGTCATGACCCAGATGAAGAAGACGCCCATCAACGACTTCTTCGCCAAAAACGGCACCATTCGTGAAGACGGCCGCATGGTCCACGACATGTACCTCTTGCAAGTGAAAAAGCCGGCTGAGTCCAAAACGCCTTGGGATTACTACCATGTGCGCGCCACGATCCCTGCGGCTGAGGCCTTCCAGCCCCTGTCGGCCTCCAGCTGCCCGCTTATCAAAAAGTAAATCTATCACCTGGGTGAGCCAGGGATTGCATTGGCTGCAGTCCCTGGCCCCTGCGTGTGTGTGAATCGTTCAGGAGTCGCGATGGACATCTTCGGCATATCTTCCCAGGCCCTTTTGGGTCAGTTATTTTTGGGCCTCATCAATGGCTCGTTTTACGCCGTACTGAGTCTGGGGCTGGCGATCATCTTCGGACTGTTGAACATCATCAACTTTTCCCACGGCGCGCTCTACATGATGGGCGCCTTTGTGTCGTGGATAGGCCTTACCCAGTTCGGCATGAACTACTGGGTGTCGCTCCTGGTCACGCCCGTGATCGTGGGCGTGGTGGGTGTCGTGATTGAGCGCCTGTTGCTGCGCCACCTGTACAAGCTGGATCACCTCTACAGCCTGCTGCTGACCTTTGGCCTGGCACTGATTGCCGAGGGTGTGTTTCGCAACATTTACGGCATTTCCGGTGAGACCTACGAGGTGCCGGAGCTGCTGCAAGGCGGCGTGGACCTGGGTTTCATGTTCATGCCGCTGTACCGGGGCTGGGTGGTGGTGGCGGCGTTGAGCGTCTGCCTGGTGACCTGGTACACGATTGAGAAAACCAGCCTGGGTGCGACCTTGCGTGCTGCCACTGAAAAACCTGAGCTGGTGCAAGCGCTGGGGATCAACGTGCCCGTGCTGGTGACCGCCACTTACGGCGTGGGGGTGGCGCTGGCGGCCTTTGCCGGCGTGTTGGCCGCGCCTCTGGTGCAGGTGAATCCGCTGATGGGCTCGAACCTGATCATTGTGGTGTTTGCCGTGGTGGTGATTGGCGGCATGGGCTCCATTTTGGGCTCCATCCTGACCGGCCTGGGCTTGGGCGTGATTGAAGGCCTCACCAAAGTCATCTACCCCGAGGCCTCCGCTGTGGTCATTTTCGTGATGATGGTCATTGTGCTGCTGCTGCGTCCTGCAGGTCTTTTTGGCAAGCAAGCCTGACCGCCACCACTTTGCTGAAAGGAAACTCCATGAAATCCAATTACGCGGCCAACGCGGCCGCCGAGTCCCGGCGCACGGCTCTGATGTTTGCGGCACTGCTGGTGATCGGAACGCTGGCACCCTTTGCCCTGTACCCCACCTTTTTGATGAAGGTGCTGTGTTTCGCCCTGTTCGCCTGCGCGTTTAACTTGTTGCTGGGCTATGTCGGTCTACTGTCTTTTGGCCATGCGGCCTTCTTTGGCGGCGCGGCTTATGTGTGCGGCTACTTGTGCAAAGAAAATGGTTGGTCGCCCGAGCTGGGCATTTTGGCTGGCACGCTCACTGCGACTGCACTGGGCTGGGCCTTTGGCGCGATTGCCATCAAACGCTCCGGCATTTACTTCGCCATGATCACCCTGGCGCTGGCCCAACTGGTGTATTTTTTGGCGCTGCAGTTGCCGTTTACCGGCGGCGAAGACGGCTTGCAGGGCATTCCACGGGGCAAACTCTTGGGCATGTTTGACTTGTCAGGCAACCTGGCCATGTACTTCTTTGTGTTTGGCGTGTTCATGGTGGGTTTTGCGCTGATTTACCGCACCATCCATTCCCCGTTTGGCCAGATTCTCAAGGCCGTCCGTGAGAACGAGCCTCGCGCCATCTCGCTGGGTTACGACGTGGCCAACTACAAGCTGCTGGCCTTTGTGATCTCGGCCTCGCTGGCTAGCATGGCCGGTGCCACCAAGGCGCTGGTGTTCCAGTT
>CAZBKX010000259.1:0-6810 GCA_964492535.1 uncultured Rhodoferax sp.
GAGGCTTCCAGCCCCAGTGTGATGCTGGCGCCCTCCAGCAGTGGGGTGGGCACCACGCGCTCGACTTGAGCGCCGCCTGGAATCCGGCCGGCGCTCAAGTGATTGACTTGCACCTTGCTACCGCCGGCGGAGGCGCCAGCGCCGGCCACAATCAAATTGCCTTGCGCCAAAGCGTAAATCTCGCCATCAGCGCCCTTGAGCGGGGTGGTGATCAGCATGCCCCCGCGCAGTGACTTGGAGTTGCCCATGGACGACACGTTGACGTCAATGGCCTGCCCCGGACGGGCAAAGGCGGGCAATTGGGCCGTGACCAGTACGGCTGCGACATTTTTGAGCTGCAACTGGGCGATCGAGGTGGCCGGCAGGGTGATGCCTAGTTGCTGCAGGTAATTGGTCAGGCCCTGGGCCGTGTAGGGCATCTGGGTGGTTTGGTCGCCTGTGCCATCAAGCCCCACGACCAGGCCAAATCCGGTCAATTGGTTGGTGCGAACGCCTTCCACAGCGGCGACTTCCTTGATGCGGGCAGCTTGGCTGGTATTCCCGGTCAACACGCCAAGCACCAGGCAGAGCAAAGCCGCCCAGTGGCGAATCGGTGCTGCCTGACTGGTTTGGCGGATGGATCGAATAGTGTGCATGGTCTTTACCCCTCGGCACTATTCTGGATAGCTTTAGAAGGGCAGAAAGCTGAAAAAGAACCGTGTTAACAGGCCAACTGTTTGGGCCTCGGCCTGCGCACCCCGGCCTTTGGACTCCATGCGTGCGTTGGCGACCTGATTGGAGTTGACGATGCTGCCCGCTTGCACCACCCGGGGATCGACCGTGCCAGAGAAGCGCAGTACATCAACATTCTGGTTCACCCCAATTTGTTTCTCACCTTTGACCACCAGGTGCCCGTTGGGCAAGACATCCACCACGGTGGTGGTGATGGTGCCGGCAAAGGTGTTGGCGCTTTGGGTAGCGCCTTCGCCCGAGAAGTCGTTGGCTGACTTGCTGCCCACCGATAGTTTGGCGAGTTGCGCGGCCGAGAGAATCGGGAAGGCCGACACGCTGCCCGAGCCGGAGGTGGTGCGATTCGCGGTGCTGGACGATACCTGGCTGGCCGTGACCCGCTCCACGATCTGGATGGTGACCGTGTCGCCAACGGAGCGCGCCCGCACGTCTTCAAAAGACGGGCGGTAGCTGGCTTTTTGGAACAAGCTGCCGTTGGTGGCTTGGGGTCGGGGCGTTGCGGTAATGGTTTGTACGGCGTCGGGCTCTGCAAAGTCGACGCTCACGGTTTGCGGCAGGGTGTTGCAGGCCACGCACGCAGCAGATGCTATTGAATAAATAGCTATTCGCGCATAAGGAATGCCGGCCAGAGCCCAATTTGCCTTAAATTTAATCATGAAATGCCTCACGCCTTAAAGTTGCCCCAGCTTTTGCAACATCTGGTCAGAGGTCTGAATGGCCTTGGAGTTCATCTCGTAGGCGCGCTGGGTCTGGATCATGGTGACCAGCTCTTGCACCACGTTGACATTCGATGTTTCTACAAAACCCTGCATAAGGGTTCCCATGCCTTCGGCGCCCGCCGTGCCCGCTGTGGCCTGGCCCGAGGCGGCGCTTTCAGCATACAGGTTGCCGCCCTTGGGCTCCAGTCCAGCCGGATTGATGAAGCTGGCCAAGGAAATAGTGCCAATGCCGGCCGGGGTGGTCGAACCCGGAACTTGGGCCGTCACGGTGCCGTCGCCAGCGATCGAAATGCTGGTGGCATTGGCTGGCACGGTCACCCCATTGGCAATCGGCAGCCCAGTGGCGGTGACCAGTTGCCCGGCTGAATTGACCTGAAATGAGCCATCGCGCGTGTAATTGGTGGTGCCGTCCGGCATGGTGACCTGGAAAAACCCGTTGCCCTGGATGGCGACGTCGAGTTTGTTGCTGGTTTGCTGCAGGTTACCTTGGGCAAAAGACCGGCTGGTGGCCACGGTTCTCACGCCCAGGCCGACCTGCAAGCCGGTGGGAAGTTGGGATTGCTCAGCGCTGTTGGCGCCCACCTGGCGCAGGTTTTGGTACATCAGGTCTTCAAATACCGCACTGGCGCGTTTGAAACCGTTGGTTGACACGTTGGCCAGATTGTTGGAAATCACGTCCAACTGCATTTGCTGGGCTTCCATGCCGGTCTTGGAGATCCACAGGGAGTTGATCATGATGGGGTCCTTGGCGTTGAATTTTTATTAATGAGCGTCACGGTGGCGTGGCCTTAGCCCTGCATGCCCAGCAACTGAGCTGCCGAGCGGTCATTGGCTTCGGCGGTGGTGAGCAAGCGCATTTGCGCTTCAAACTGGCGAGCGGTCTGGATCATGCCGACCATGGTCTCGATCGGGTTCACGTTGGAGCCCTCCAGAACGCCCACCTGAAGGCGGGCATTGACGTCAGAAGGAAGAGGGTCGCCGGAGGTAGAGCGAAACAGGCCGTCGGCGCCCCGCTTCAGCGGGTCTTCGGCGTTGGGGGTGATCATTTTGAGGCGGCCTATCACGGTGGGCGGCTGATTGCCGACCTTGGCGCTGAGGGTGCCGTCAAAGCCGATGGAGACGGTGGCGTTGGCCGGCGCAATGAGGGGTGCGCCGCCGTCGCTCAGGGCCGCGAGCCCGGTGCCGGTCCGCACCGAGCCATCGGGAGAGACCTCAAATGCCCCATTGCGTGTGTAAGCCTCGGTGCCATCCAGCGCCTGCGCTGCAAACCACGCGTTGCCCACCGCCATGGCGTCCAGAGGGCGTCCCGAGCGCTGGGCGGATCCAGGGGTATCCACGTAGCCAGCAGTCGCTTCCACGGCCATCACTCGGGTGGTGGCCCCGTCGCCACGAACGGGAACTGCCCGAAAAGTGGACAGTTCGGCACGAAAGCCATTGGTGGAGGCGTTGGCCAGGTTGTTGCTGAGGACCGCCTGGCGGTGGGCGGCTGCGTTGGCGCCTGTCATCGCGGTGTATATCACACGGTCCATGGCGGGTCCTGGTCAAAAAAGTAAGTGTGGGTCGTTATTTGAGGTTGACCAGCGTGGTCATGATCTGGTCTTGCGTCTTGATGGTTTGCGCATTGGCCTGGTAGGCCCGTTGCGCGGTCATCATGTTGACCAGTTCCCCCGTCAGGTCCACGTTGGATTCTTCGAGCGCACCTGCTCGCAGGGCTCCGAATTTCCCTTGTCCTGGAGAGCCTTGCACTGGCTGGCCAGATGCAAAGGTCTCGATCCAGGTGTTGCCTGCTCCAGGTGTCAGCCCTTGGGCATTGCGAAAATCAGCGAGTGCCAGTTGACCATTGGTTTGGGTTTCTCCGTTGGAATATCGCGCCGTGATCTTGCCGTCTTGCCCAATGTTCAGACCCACCAGTTCACCCGGCGCGTAGCCGTCTTGCGTCAGGTTGGACACGGTGAAGGCCGAGCCGTATTGAGTGACCTTGCTGATATCCAGTGTCGCGCTGATGTTGGGCGTCACTCCTGAAGGGGTGGTGATCGTCAGGGTCGTGGCGCCGGGCAGGGGTGAAGTCAGTTTTCCATCGGCGTCAAATATGAGGGTGGCCACGGGTGTTGTCGCTGTGGTCGAGTCGTAGACCTCCCATTCGTCCGTGGCGCCCGCCGCTGAGCGCTCGAAATACAGGGTGACGGGCACAGCCGTGCCCTGCGAGTCATACGCGGTCATCGATGTGCCGTAGGTGGTGCGGGGCGTCGCAGGGATGGCTGGAATGGCGGGACTTGCCGGGCCTGGAACGGCGGGAACGGCTGCTACACCGGCCGCCAGTGGCGCCCTGGCGTCCAGGTTGAACTCTGCGACGATGGCTGTTGTCTGGTTGGCTCCAATCGGTGCTGAGGTGGGCAACTGCAAGGCCTGAATGCTTGCACTGGTGGGCTTGCCAGTGGTTGGGTCGGTGGGGTAACCCATGATGTTGGCACCACTGTTGGTCATGAGGTAACCGTCTTTGTCCAGCTTGAATGAGCCGTCTCGGGTATAGGCCGCAGAACCGTCCGGTTGCTTCAGTTGGAAAAAACCAGCGCCGTTGATGGCGACATCCAAATTATTGCCTGTAATATTGATATTACCTTGTGTAAACGATTGCGAAATGGCAGCCACTTCGACACCAATCCCCGCGCCGTTACCGCCTCCGCCTGTGCCGATCGTCGCCGCCACCAAGCTGGCAAACTCTGTGCGTGATGCTTTCATGCCCGTGGTGTTGGCGTTGGCGATATTGTTGCCAATGACGTCGAGGTTGCGGCTGGCGGCGTTCAAGCCGGAGAGACCTGTTTGAAACGACATGATGAGTTCCTTTTTTTAGTGATGCTGTTATGAGTCAGAGAATGGCCTTGACGCTGCTGTAGGCCACGGCACCGCGGCCCTGCAGTTGCACCGCCAGGGCGCCGTTGTCGCTGCCGACCGAGACCACCTTGTCCTGGGCAAATGAGGTGCTCGTCACCGGTTTGCCCCCCGCGCTGGCAGTTACCCGGAAGCTGGGTTCGCCCGTGCCCTTGTAGCCCGATGCGTCCCAGCTGAACGGGTGCCGGCCGGCCGGCAGGGCGCCCATATTGAAGGTCTCCAACACCGTTCCGCCGGGGGATAAAATTTCCAGCTTGACAGCCTCGGCATTGCCCGCCAGCCCAACGGCTCCACTCGCTACGCTGTCAATGCGGGTCAGGGCGTTACTCTCTACCAGCACGTTGTGTCCGACCATGCTGGAGCCCTGCAGCACTTGCATGGCGGTAAATTGCTCGGCCATGTTTTTCAGGGTTTCATTCACCTGCTGGATGCCCGTGACCGTGTTGATCTGCGCCATCTGGCTGGTCATCTGCGCGTTGTCCATGGGGTTCATGGGGTCCTGGTTGTTCAGCTGGGCAACCAATAATTTCAGAAAACGATCCTGCGATGCATTCGCATCGCTCGCAGCGGCCGTTGAGTTCTTTGCCGGGGTGGCCGCTGTCGCGGTGGATGAAGATGTCGCAGTAATCATGGCAGTGCCCTAAAAATATTTATTGGCCCATTTGCAGGGTTTTGAGCAGGAGCGTCTTGGCGGTGTTCATGACCTCGACGTTGTTCTGGTAGGACCGTGAGGCTGAAATCATGTTCACCATTTCTTCTACGGGATTCACATTGGAGTAGGTGACATAACCTTCGGCGTCTGCTGACGGGTGTGCCGGGTTGTGCATCTTTCGCAAGGGCTCCTGGCTTTCCTTGATGGCATTGACCTTCACGCCGGCGGAGGCTTCAGACCCCATGGGAACGGTCTCGAACACCACTTGGCGGCCCTTGTAGCCCTTGCCATCCGGTCCTGCCACGGCGTCCGCATTGGCCAAATTGCTGGCCACGACATTGAGACGCTGTGACTGGGCGCTGATGGCGCTGCCTGAGACGCTGAAAATTGAAAACATGGACATGAAAATATTCCTCTGTCAGGTTCGGGCTATTGACCCTGAATGGCGCTCAATAGCGTCTTGGAGCGACCATTGATAAAACGCAGCGTGGCTTCGTAGCGCACGGAGTTGTCGGCAAAGTTGGCGCGTTCGCGGTCCAGGTCCACACTGTTGCTGTCTGCTGTGGGTTGGCTTTGGGTGGTGTAGGCCAGGTTGGATAAACTTCCGGCCGAACTGCCTTCTATGCCTGGCAGCGGGATGTGTCGGCTGTGTGCCGTTGCAAGCATGTTGCCGCTGGGGGTGCTTTGCCTGGCAGCAAGGCGCGGCGTGCTTCTGTCGCTGCCGGTGGCATCGTTCATGGCTTGTTTGAAATCCAGGTCGCGGGCCGCATAGCCGGGCGTGTCAGCGTTGGCGATGTTGCTGGCAATAATGCGCTGGCGTTCGGCGCGTAGCACCAGAGCCTTCGAATGGAAGTCCAGCGTATCCACCATATTTGCAATCACCAAACACCTCAACTTTCTCTTTGATCAGGCCCTGCTGGGTTGCTTGCGGCGTCTGACGTGGAGTAATTATGAAAAGTGCTGCGTTTTTCTAAACCCCGAATAGAGCCGCAATTGCGCGCCATTTACAAGATTTCTCTGACCTTGCGCTGCCTATAGTGGATGTCCAATCGGAGGGGTTTGTATGTTCAATCATCTTTTTCGGCCTGCACTTGCCTTGAGCGTCATGTTCGGGTGGGTGATTGCCTTGATGTCCCCAATGGGGGCCCAAGCACAGGGCGCGGATGCCAACGCCGAGTTTCTGGGTACAACCCAGCGCTGGCTTGACGATGCGGTGGCTGCTGTGGGCACGTCGGAGCCGGGATCACTTCGCATGGAGGTGGCGGTGGGCGCCCTTGACAGCCGGCTCAAGCTGGCTCCCTGTGCGAAGGTTGAGCCTTACCTTCCGCCTGGAACCCGTCTGTGGGGTAAAACACGGTTGGGTTTGCGCTGTGTTGACGGCGCATCGCGCTGGAATGTGTTTTTGCCGGTCACCATCAGTGCTTTCGGGCCGGCTTGGGTGGTCAAAGGCAGCGTGGCGTCGGGGGCTGTATTGACTGAGTCGGATGCCATGGAAGCGGAAGTCGATTGGGCCGCAGAGTCCAGCCCGATCATGGGCAAGCCTTCGCAATGGGTGGGGCAAGTGGCTTCCAGGGCGCTGTCGGCGGGGCAGGCGCTGCGCCAAAGCATGATCAGGCCCGCTCAAGCCTTTCAGGCGGGCACACAGGTCCGCGTTGTGGCGCAAGGCGTCGGTTTCCAGATCACCGGTGACGGACAGGCGGTGTCGGCGGGCGTGGTGGGACAGCCCGCGCGCGTCAGAATGAGCAATGGGCGGATCTTGTCAGGCGTCGTACTGGACAACCGCACGGTCCTGCTGGCGCTCTGATACATTGCAGTTTTAGC
>CAZBKX010000260.1:0-8435 GCA_964492535.1 uncultured Rhodoferax sp.
CATGGCCCAGCTCATTGCGCAACAAATCTCGGTGTGAGCAAGGCGGTTCTGCAGCCCAGACCTGGCAGCGCTTGATTGCTATTATTTTTAGCCACTCCACCCGCACAACACGCCGGCCAGAGGACCAAAAAGCTTAAGAACTCTAAAACTAGGCCTCAAACTGCGGGGGAGCCAAGGCCTGCGGCTGATCATCATGCCAGCGGCGGCGGTGAGGTTTCCACGCCGAGCTTGGCAAACACATGTTCCAGATTTTTTTGGCATTCAGTTCTCCTTCAAGTCTCAGGCGCTTGAATTTTCCACCCGTCACTGAGGTAGCAGTGGCAGTCATTGGCGTGGCGGACCACATGATTTGGCGGGCAATGCTGTGCTTGCAATATATACCTTGCTAATGCATAATTTTTTACATTAATAAGGTTTAATTTAATGGTGAAAAAACGTAGCTTGACGGCCGAAGACCAGCAGCGCTTTCGAAGCCTCCTGCAGTCCGCCACCCTGTCTGCCTTGATGGACTCCCGGCGCTGGCAACCGGGTGAGCTGGCTTTTCAGGGCGGAACCTGCCTGCACCTTGCGCATGGCTCCGCCAGGTTCAGCGAGGATCTGGACTTTATGGTGCGTGGCGGACTGTCGCTCAAAGGCTTGTCCAAAGAAGTCCAGCGGCGCCTGCAAGCCCTCCCTGGCGTACCGACAGACATGAAGGTCACCGTGGTACCGAGCAAAGAACCCCGCAACCCCCACGCATTCATGGTCACGCTGGGTGGACCCCATGTCATTGGGTCGGCAAAAGTAAAGATTGAGCTTTGGCAAACCAGCGAGGCGGCGCTGAACTCACTCAAGCTGGTCGTGCGGGCCATTGCGGCCCCCACAGGCCAGCAGGCATTTGTACCCACACTCACACTCGAAGAGATTTTTGCAGACAAGGTCTACGCCCTGGGCGCGCGGAATCGGCTGAAAGCCCGGGATATCTTTGACCTGTGGTGGCTGTGTGAGCAAAAGCCCATGGTGGTGGAAGCCGAAGCTTTATGCATCAGGCTCGACATCTACCCAGGTGACCACATGGACCAGGCGCAAACAGCACGCCGATGGCTGGCCGCTGCCCAATCCCGTTTGGCCGACTTGCGTGCGGCGACCACCGCGCTTACCGTTGCAGCCGAGCTGAAGCGCTGGCTACCTTCGTCATGGAGGATGGATGCCACCGTGGCTGCCACGATGATTGCGGTATCGGTGCAAAAACTCGTCGAAGGTGTTGTGGTCATGGCCGCGCGATTTCCCCCGCCGGCTGCAGCTGCACAGGCCACGCCATGATCGAAAAAACCTACACATCGGCCAGCAAACGACTGGAGACTTTGCCCGAAATTTTTACCGGTAGCGACCTCACCATGCTGTGCGGCTGGCGCTCACAAATCGCGTCCACCTACTTGGCCAACTGGCGACGCGCGGGCTTGGTGAAATCGCTGGGTGGGCGTTCGGATGTCCACATGAATCTGGTGCGCAACCGCCATATCAACCCGGAAGCGGCTTTACGGCGCGTGTTTCCCCAAGCCACCAAGGTGGGGGCCGATGTTTTGCGCGAAGCGGGCTGGACGACCCAGATTCCCAGCTTGCCTGAGGTGGCAGTACCCCAGCCCGGACCGCTCTACGCTGTGGAGGGATTTTTGCTGACAGGCAGACCGGCTGGGTGGTTTGCAAAAGTCGCGCCCGGCAGGGTGCAGGTGCCTGACGGCCTCGTGCGATTGCAGCCTGCGTGGGCCTTGACCGATATGGTGGCGCGTGCACTGGACAAACGGGTGCGCCACGCTTGGCTCTTGGCCCCCGACGATCTCGAATTGTCCGAGGCACGGCAAGACCCGGCCCTGCCCGCGGCGCTGGCCGCCTTTGCGGTCGATGAACACCACCTCACTGACACGGGTTACGCGCAGCTCTATGACCAATTGATCAGCAGATAACGCACATGATAGAGGGGGCTTGTGGCACTGCAGCAGATCAAGAAACCACGACCTGCCAAGCGAAACACCTCGTAAGCGAGCGCAGCGATATTGCCATAACCGCTATTAATTTAGACATTGCAAGTAAGAAGATACGACGGTCAGAAGCCCAAAGGGCTTATAAGCCCACTCAACCAGCCCCATACCGCAGATGCAGCTGCTGATGCAGCTCATCGCCACGCCAGTGCGCTCGAAGAGGCGGCAGCCGCGTGCCTGGGGATTGGCCCATAAACTGGAGAGCCTTTGCAGGCAAGCCCCTGCCCTCTGAACAGAAAGAATGCTATGGCCGAACACCTTTGCACCGTAGCGTGGTTGCGCAGCGACGCTGCCCTATACCGATCACCGCAACAGCCGCCACACCTGGCAGTTTGACGGCGGGCAGCAGGTTCTGGCCTCGTCGTCGCGCCCCAGGTCGTGCCCTTGCCCATGTCGGACGCGGCCGGGGCAGACCGGGAAGAAGCCTTTGTGGCCTCTTTGTCCAGCCGCGAGTTCAAATTCGAAGTGCAACTGCATGAATAATGGGCTGGGTGGACGAGACACGCGGCGAGCATGGCACTCTGGTGGGCCACGTGGCCCGCGCCAACCCGGTGTGGCAAACCCTGCAAGCCGGGGCCGTGTCTGGCGTGGCGGTTTTCTCGGGGCCGCAGGCCTATGTTTCACCCAACTGGTACCCCAGCAAACAGGCACATGGCAAAGAGGTGCCCACTTACAATTTTGTTGCCGTGCACGCCCATGGTGTGGCGCAAGTGGTGCATGACGCACAGCGGCTGCTGGACATCGTGACCCGCCTCACCCAGCGCCATGAGGCCAGCCAAGCAGCGCCGTGGTCGGTGAGTGACGCGCCAGCGGACTACATCAACAAGATGCTGGGCGCCATTGTGGGCATCGAAATTCCGGTGCAGCGCTGGGTCGGCAAGTGGAAGACAAGCCAAAACAAGCCAGTGCCTGAGCAGCGCGGCGTGGTGGCAGGTTTGAGCGCGCACGGTGGTGAATCCGAAGCCCGCATGGCCCAGCTCATTGCGCAACAAATCTCGGTGTGAGCAAGGCTGTTCTGCAGCCCAGACCTGGCAGCGCTTGATTGCTATTATTTTTAGCTACCCCACCCGCACAACACGCCGGCTAGCAGCCCAAAACCCTTAAACCTAGCCCTCAAACTGCGGGTGCAGCTGCCGAATGCGGCTCATGGCCATGCCGGCGGCTGCGGTGCGGGTTTCCACGCCCAGTTTGGCAAACACATGCTCCAGGTGCTTTTTGACGGTCATGGGGCTGCTGCCCAAAATATCGCCAATGTCGCGGTTGATCTTGCCCTTGACCACCCAGTACAGCACCTCGGCCTCTTTGGGTGTGAGCTTGAAGCTCAGGGCCATGGCCCCGATCACGCTCTCGTCGCTCACCTCCTGCATGATGATGAGCCAGTCGCCACCGCCCTCGCTGTCGCCAATCTGCTGGTGCAGCCGAAAGGTCAGGCGCTTGGGGCCCACCTCGATGCTCAGTCGCGGCGGCTCGATCAGTACCGCCGCATCATTCACATGGCGGCGCAGCCACTGCAGCACCGGCTCCGGCGTGAGCGGCGCGCTGGTGCCGTAGTAGGTGTGCAGCAGGTCACGCGCCAGCGGGGTTTGCCACATCAGCTTGCCGTCGTTCACCCGCACGGTGATGCTGGCATAGCCAAAGGCGTCCAGCGCGGACCGGGCCTGGCGCCGCTCGCGCGCGCCCTGCAGGTGCACCTGCATGCGGGCCAGCACCTCTTTGGGTTTGATGGGCTTGGTGACGTAATCCACCCCACCCGCATCGAGTGCGGCCACCAAATACTCGGTCTCGGTCAGGCCGGTCATGAAGATGATGGGAATGTGGGCGGTTTGCGGGTTGGATTTGAGGCGGCGCGCCACCTCAAAACCGTCCATGCCCGGCATCATGGCGTCCAGCAGCACGATGTCGGGCAAGGCTTGCGCGGCGCGCTTCAACGCCGCCTCCCCGTGGGTCGCCACCAGCACGGTATAGCCCGACTCGTCCAGCGCGTCGTGCAGCACAGCCAGGTTGTCGGGCACGTCGTCCACGATCAGCACCACATCGCTGTTGGCACGGTCCAGGGTTTTGTCCAGGCTGGGTTTGGTCATCGGGTTCTCGCAGGAATTCTCTTCAAGGCACGTCGGGCAGATTGAGTCTTTGCCCCAGGGCTTCAAACTGGAACTGGCGGGCCAGGGTGCGCAGTTCGCTCGCCCAAAGGGCACACTCGGGCTGGGCGGCTTCAATCTCGTCCAGCTGATTCAGGATGCCACGGTAATAACCCAAGTTCACCACCTCGCGCAGCGCCTCCAATTGCGCAGGCGTTGGCACCACCAAGGCCGCCATGGGGGTTTGCGCGGCGGGCAAGGTCGCCACCGGGCTGTCCAGCCAGGTGAGTGACAGGCGGCGCTCCAGCCAGTCCAGCAACTCGGAATGGCGCACCGGCTTGAGCATAAAGTCCTCGGGGGGCAGGCCCACATCATTCTCCAGACCCTTGTCAAACGCGTTGGCCGACACGATGGCCAAACGGGCGCTTCCGTGCCCAAGGGCGCGCAGCCGGCGGATGGTCTCCCAGCCGTCAATCCCCGGCATGGCCAAGTCCATGAAAATCACATCCGGCTGGTAGCCTGCTGCCAGCAAATCCAGGCCATCGTGGCCGCTGGCGGCGGTGCGCAACTCAAAGCCCAGCGGCTGCAGCAGGTGCATCAGCAGCTCGCGGTCAGCCTCCTCGTTGTCCACCACCAGCACCCGCCGGCGGGGTCCGGCATATCCCAAGCGGGGTTTGCGGACCCGTGTGGCGGCTGAATCTGCATTGCCCCGGGCGTCTGGTTTGGCATGCACCTCCGGCAAAAACAATTTGACCTTGAACACCGAGCCCACGCCCGGCGTGCTGTGGACGGTGAGTTCACCACCCATCAAATCAGTCAGCATCTTGGCAATGGTCAGACCCAGGCCCGAGCCGGGGGCTGCTGGGCCGGCAGTGTTGGCCCGGGTAAAGGGCTCAAAAATCCGCTCATGCTCCTGGGCCGAGAGGCCCGGGCCGGTGTCTTCAATCTCGATATGAGCCATCTCGCGGGCGTAGCGAAGCCGAAAACTCACCTGCCCCTGCGCCGTGAACTTGATGGCGTTGCCCAGCAGGTTGATCAAGATCTGGCGCACCCGCTTTTCGTCGGCTCGCACCACGGCGGGCAAGGTGCCGGTTTCCGCATACTCAAAAGACAGGCCTTTGGCCTGCGCTTCCAGCTCAAACAGGCTGGCCAGGTCTTGCATGAAATCAGCCAAGTGCAGCGGTTTGGGGCTAAGGGTGAGCTTGCCGCTCTCAATGCGGGCAATGTCCAGCGTGCCCTCAATCAGGGACAGCAGGTGTTCCCCGCCCCGCTTGATGACACTCACCGCCTGCTGGCGGTGCGGGGGAATGGAGGCGTCTTCCCCCATCAACTGCGCGTAGCCCAAAATGCTGTTGAGCGGTGTGCGCAGCTCATGGCTGATGGCGCTGATGTAGCGGCTCTTGGCCTGGTTGGCAAGATCTGCCGCTTGGCGGGCCTGATCGGCGGCATGGCGCGCCTGGTCGGCCACCTGTTTGGCCAGTTGCAAGGCGTCATCGGTCTGGCGGTGGGAGTCGATCTCACGCATGAGCAAATGGGTCTGGCGGTTGGACTCCTCTTGCGCCACCTGGCGGCTCTTGTGCGCCAGCACCACCCACCACACCACCAGCCCGGCCACCAGAATGAGCGCCATGAACGCCTTCACAAACCCTGAGCGCAAGGCCGCGTCGGGCGCCTGCGCCGCGCCCAGCGCCAGTGCGTCCGTGAGCCCGCGCAGCTCCTGGTGGTAAAGCAGGCCAAACACGCCGGCCAACAAGGGCACGATGACGACCATCATCAATAAAAACGAGCCCAGCCCGTTGTCCAGATACGGCCAAATGCGCCGGGGCAGCAGCCAGTGCAAAGTGCGGGTCCATTGGTGGGCCAGCGTGGCGTGGGGCTTGCACAGGTCGCCGCAGCGCGCGTCCAGCGTGCAGCACAGCGAACAAATGGCCCCCTGGTAGGCGGGGCAATGCGCCATGTCGGGGCCTTCGTAGTCGCGCTCGCAAATGATGCAGCGCTGCAGGCGAAAGCGTGGCAGGGGCCGGTAAACGCCCTGATCAGCACTGGCTGTCGCTGCCATGTCACGTGCTGTTGTCGTTGAACGCGTTGGGGCCGCGCCTGCCGGGGCAGCCGGCTCCCCCTCTGGGCTGGTACGGGCAATGTAGTATTTCCCCCGGGTTACCCAGGCAATCAGCGGCGCGGTAATCAGCGCGGTGCCCAAGGCAATGATGGCTGAGAACGCCTGCGCCAGTTCCCCGAACAACCCCAGATGCGCGGTGACCGACAGGATGGAGGCCAGCGCCATGGCGCCCACACCCACGGGATTGATGTCATACAAGTGCGCCCGCTTGAACTCAATGCCGGGCGGGCTCAGGCCCAGCGGCTTGTTGATGACCAAATCGGCCACCACCGCCATCATCCAGGCAATGGCGATGTTGGAGTACAGCCCCAGCACATCGCCCAGCGCCTGAAACACATTCATCTCCATCAGCATGAAGGCAATCAGGGTGTTGAACACCACCCACACTACCCGCCCGGGATGGCTATGGGTGAGGCGCGAGAAAAAATTGCTCCAGGCCAGCGAGCCGGCATAGGCGTTGGTCACATTGATCTTGAGCTGCGAAATCACCACAAAGATGGCCGTGGCTGCCACCGCCCAGCCGTAAGCGGGAAACACATACTCATAGGCCGCCAGGTACATCTGGTTCGGATCCACGGCCCGGTCCACCGGTACCGCGTGGCTGATGGCCAGATATGCCAAGAGCGCACCGCCCAGCATCTTGCACACGCCCAGCACCACCCAACCCGGCCCACCCATGAGCACACCCAGCCACCAGCGGCCCCGGTTGGCCGCAGTTTTGGCGGGCATGAAGCGCAGGTAGTCCGCCTGCTCGCCCATTTGCGTCATCAAAGCCACGCCGACGGTCAGAGCCGCACCAAACAGGGGCAGGCTGAACCCTGAATCCATCCCTTTCTCACCGATGTAGTGCATCACGCCTGAGAATGCACCAGGATCACGCATCAGCACAAACACATAGGGCACGATCAGCATCACCAGCCACAGTGGCTGCGTCCATACCTGCAAGCGGCTGATGGTCGAGACCCCGTGTGTGACCAGCGGAATCACCACCAGCGCGCAAATCAGGTAACCCCACCTGGGCGGCACGCCCAGCGCTAGCTCCAGGGCATAGGCCATGACCGCCGCCTCCAGTGCAAAAAAGATGAAGGTGAAGGAGGCGTAAATGAGCGAGGTGAGCGTGGAGCCGATATAGCCAAAGCCCGCACCCCGCGTGAGCAAATCCATGTCCACCCCGTAGCGGGCGGCATAAATGCTAATGGGCAGGCCCGCCATGAAGATGATCAGCCCTGTGGCCAAAATGGCCCAAAACGCGTTGGCAAAGCCGTATTGCACCAGCAGCGTGGCCCCCACAGCCTCCAGAATCAAAAACGAGGCGGCCCCAAACGCAGTGTTGGCCACCCGCCACTCGGACCACTGGCGAAAGCGCTGGGGCGTGTAGCGCAGCGCATAGTCCTCCATGGTTTCACTGGCCACCCACGCGTTGTAGTCCCTGCGCACCCGGGTGATGCGCTGCGGGGCTTCAAGCGCACTGGCTGTGTCACTGGCGTCGGCTGGAGCAGATGGGGGGGCGGTACTCACGCCGTGGTGGTGCAGTTTTCATGCCACGGCCAGCGTATGACGCCAGAGCGGCACGGCTTTTGCGTATTGGCCCGCATGGAACTTACCCCTCGTGAAAAAGACAAGCTGCTCATCTTCACTGCCGGTTTGCTGGCCGAACGCCGCAAGGCCCGTGGCCTGAAGCTCAATTACCCGGAGGCGCTGGCCCTGATCAGCGCGGCTGTGATGGAAGGCGCCCGCGACGGCAAAACAGTCGCCCAACTCATGAGCGAGGGCCGCACCATCCTCACCCGCTTTGATGTGATGGACGGCATTGCCGAGATGATTCCCGACATTCAGGTGGAAGCCACCTTCCCCGATGGCACCAAGCTGGTCACCGTGCACCAGCCCATCGTCTGACGCCATTGACGCTTCTCACCGACATCCCACGCCAAGGACCCAGCCCATGAAATTTGCTCACAAATTGTTATCAATTACCCTAATTAACGTGCCGGCCACAGCTGCTTTTGCTCATAATGGGCACGGTTTGGCGGGTACTCACTGGCACGCGACCGGTGTGCTGGGTTTCGTGGCGGCTGCCGTGGCCGTCGGTGTGGCCGTATGGCTGTCCCGTGGTGGCAAGTGAGCCTGCCATGACACCTGGCGAACTCCTCACCGAAGAGGGTGAACACCTTCTCAACACCGGCCGGCGCACCCTCACGCTGGTGGAGCGAAACACCTCGG
>CAZBKX010000261.1:0-1896 GCA_964492535.1 uncultured Rhodoferax sp.
AACAAGCACCAATAGCTACTGAAACAATAGCACCCGGTGGCGAAGACATCGCGCCCACCATTGGCATTGACGACTTCAGCAAGATCGACCTGCGCATTGCCAAAATCGTCCACTGCGAAGCGGTCGAGGGCTCCACCAAGCTCCTGCGCCTGACCCTCGATGTGGGCGAAGGCCAGACCCGCAACGTCTTCAGCGGCATTGCCTCACACTACGAACCCGCCAACCTGGTGGGGAAACTCACCGTGATGGTGGCCAACCTGGCGCCGCGAAAAATGAAGTTTGGCGTCAGCGAGGGCATGGTGCTGGCCGCCAGCCATGGCAATGAGAAAGCCAATCCCGGCATCTACGTGTTGGAACCCTTTCCTGGCGCGCAGCCGGGCATGCGGGTGCGCTAGAGCGCCACCCGGCCATGATCCCCCAACTGCGCGACTGGACCTCGGTTCAGCGAACGGAGGGCACCAACCTGCGTTTGGGGGTGACCCTGAGTTTTGTGGCGGGAGCCACCAACGCGGGAGGGTTTTTGGCCGTGGGGCAATACACCTCCCACATGACGGGCATTGTTTCGTCCATTGCCGACAACCTGGTGCTGGGCAATATCGCCATCGCCCTGGCGGGACTGCTGGCGCTGACTGCCTTTGTGGGCGGCGCCATGACAACGGCCTGGATGGTGAATTGGGCCCTGCGGCGCAAGCTCCAGAGCGCCTACGCCCGCCCGCTCTTGCTGGAGGCCTTGCTGCTTCTGGTATTTGGCCTGTTTGGCACTGGCATCAATTTCTTTGCGGGCCTGTTTGCGCCGCTCACGGTGCTGGTGCTGTGCTTCATCATGGGCCTGCAGAACGCGGTTATCACCAAAATATCGCACTCCGAGATCCGAACCACCCACGTGACCGGGTTGATCACAGACCTCGGCATTGAGTTGGGCAAGCTGCTCTACATCAATGGCTTGAACAAGGACACGCCGGTGATGGCCAATCGCAAGAAGCTGCGGCTGCACATCAAATTGATCACCAGTTTTTTCGTGGGGGGCCTGCTGGGCGCGGTGGGGTTCAAATCGGTGGGATTCATCACCACAGTGCCCTTGTCCATTCTGCTGCTCATGCTGGTCTGGCGCCCTGTAGTCAACGACGCCCGGGACTGGGTCGACCGCCTTTATCCCAAGCGGGATTGACCCCGCGCAGCCGCCGCACCAGCGAGCCCAAACCCAGCCCGTAAAATACCCCAAAAGGCCAAGCACATGAATATTTTTTACCGTCCCAAATACCAATCCGAGGTGACCCAGTTCATCGACCAGCTCAAGGCCAAAGACCCCGCGCTGGAATCCAAGCAGCGCCAGGGTCGCGACCTGCTGTGGGACAAAGCGGTTGACCGCAGCGCCTGGAGCGAGTACCGGCAAGCCGAAGTGGAGCAAAAGCCCTACGTTTACCAAACGGATGCCAGTTAAGAGCCAAATAGGGCTCTGGCCGCCGTATTTAAATCCTTTACAGCTATTTATTCAGTAGCAATCGAATGTCCGAGTCCGTTCCGGGAGAGGCCATGATTGGCGACAGCGCAGCCAGTGCCAGGCTCATGCCCGAGGTGGTGGACAACGTGGCGGTGGCCCGGCTGTACGGTGAGCCGCTGTTCTCGATGCCCCGCGACTTGTACATCCCCCCAGACGCCCTGGAGATTTTCCTGGAGGCCTTTGAAGGCCCGCTGGACTTGCTGCTTTACCTGATCCGCAAGCAAAACTTCAACATTCTTGACATCCCCATGGCGGCCATGACCCGCCAGTACCTGGTGTATGTGGAAGAAATCCGGAGCCGAAACCTGGAGCTGGCAGCCGAGTACCTGCTGATGGCCGCCATGCTCATCGAGATCAAACCACGCATGTTGCTGCCACCCAAACACGTAGCCCAG
>CAZBKX010000262.1:0-2097 GCA_964492535.1 uncultured Rhodoferax sp.
CGCGTTGAGCATGCCCAAGTTCAGCGCTACTACGCACTCATGGATGTGTTGGCCTACCCTCGATTGCCCACCCGACTGACCGAGTTGGTAACGCCTTTGAAGCCTTTGGAGGCCATGGCGCAGGGGCGCATGCTGGTTGCCTCTGACGTGGGTGGGCACCGCGAGTTGATTCAACACGGCGAAACCGGTTTCTTGTTTCGGGCGGGTGATGCGGGTGCATTGGCGCAAGCCATTCACGATGTGCTCATCCGGCGCGCGCGTTGGCCGCAGATACAAGCGCAGGCTCGTTGCTTTGTAGAACGAGAGCGAACCTGGGCGGCCAGTGTGGACCGCTACCGTGCGGTTTATCAACAGGCCTTGAGCGCGCGTGGGCATAGTCAGCTAGTTAGTACCTGAGGTCACATTGTGTGTGGAATTCACGGAATATATCGATTTGATGGTCAGGCCGTTTCGCCACAACATTTGTCGGCTATGGGGCTTGTGACTCGGCACCGGGGGCCAGATGACGAGGGAATGCACATTGATGGCGCCTGTGGAATTGCCATGCGACGCCTGGCCATCATTGATGTGGCGGGCGGACATCAGCCATTGTCCAACGGGGCGGACACGCTCTGGGTGGTGTGCAACGGTGAAATCTATAACTTTCGCGAGCTTCGCCAGGAGTTGCAGGCCAAGGGTTATCACTTCAAGACAGGTTCAGATAGCGAGGTGTTGCTGCATCTCTATCACGCCGAAGGCGATGACTTTGTGTTGCGGCTCAATGGCATGTTTGCCTTCGCCCTGTGGGATGGGCCACGGCGTCGCCTGCTGATTGGTCGGGATCGATTGGGTGTGAAGCCACTCTACATCATGCAGAACAATCAGTTCCTGGCATTCTCGACGGAGGCGAAAGCGCTGCTCGCCCTGCCAGGTGTCCATGCCGACCTGAATCGCGACGCTGTGGCCAGCTACCTGCACCTTGGGTATGTGGCTGCTCCGGATTGTATTTTTCAGGACATGGCCAAGTTGCCGCCGGCGACTCTGCTGCTCTGCGAACACGGCGCGGTGCGCCAGTGGCGCTATTGGCGTATTCCGGAGAAAGTAGATCGACAGATGCTGGAAGGGGAGTGGATTGAGCGGGTTCGAGCACAACTCGAAGCGTCAGTTCGCATGCAAATGGTCAGCGACGTGCCGATTGGCGCTTTTCTTTCGGGCGGCGTTGATTCGAGTGCTGTCGTGGGTTTCATGGCTCGCCATTCCCAGCAACCGATTCGCACCTATGCGATTGGCTTTAGTGGCGGTGAAGCGGAGTCGCTGTACAACGAGTTGCCCTGGGCCCGCCGGGTGGCTGATATTTTTGGTACACAACACCGCGAGATTGTGGTGAAGCCCGATGTTGTGTCCCTGCTACCCAAGTTGCTGTGGCACATGGATGAGCCTTTATCGGATACCGCGTTCATCACGACGTTTTTGGTGTCCGAGTTCGCCAGGGAAGATGTCAAGGTAATTTTGTCAGGCGTCGGCGGAGATGAACTCTTTGGTGGCTATCAACGGTATCTGGGGGAGCATTATGCGCAGCAGTACCGGCGGCTGCCAGGCTGGATCAGGAGGTCAGCAGCGTCTATTGCCCACCAGTTGCCAGCAGACCGGCACTCAGGCCTGCTCAACACCCTGCGCTTGGCCAAGGGCTTTCTTGCCTCGGCCGAGTTGCCATGCGATGACCGCTACCGCACCTATCTGCAGGTCCTCGATCGGGAGACGGTGGCCGCACTGCTGTTGCGGTCCGATGGCGTGAAACCCGATGCTTTGGACCGGGCATTCGATGGCGCTGGACAGAACGATACGTTGAATCGCCTGTTGTCTGTGGATGCCCAAACACAACTGCCCGATGACTTGCTCATGTTGACCGACAAGATGAGCATGGCCGTCTCGCTCGAATGCCGCGTGCCCTTGCTGGACCATCGTCTGGTCGAACTCGCTGCGGCCATGCCATCGGCCATCAAGGTGCGCAATGGACGACTCAAGCATGTGATGAAGGAGTCGCTGGGGGATTTGCTGCCCGACGAAATTTTGAATCGGAAGAAGCGGGGGTTTGGCACGCCGATGGGGGCGTGGCTC
>CAZBKX010000263.1:0-7663 GCA_964492535.1 uncultured Rhodoferax sp.
CATCCCACCAGGGTGGCCCACGTGCCGGAGCGATGTGCGGGGGCTCTGACTCCACCCCGATGTGATCGAGTGTGTGCCTGATGTCGGCACTGTGCGTGATGAACGCGATGATGCGCCTCTGGCCGCCACCACTGGCCTGAGCGGCGAGTTCGGTGCCAGCACGCCAACATAGCGTTGCCGGGGGGCGCGCGGCGGGGGCACCAGAGCGGCAATTCGGGCTATCCGTTCCAGTGGCGTGAGGTGCAACTCGTCCACCCGGGCGCCGACCGAGAAGCCGCTGTGTTGGTAGGCCAGCATGTCTTTGGCGTCACAACTCTGGAGCAGGCCCCGGCCGTCGAAGGCGCGCAGAATGCGCCGACGCAAGGTGGCTTGCACCTGGGCCACGGCGGTGGCATCCGATGGCACTGGCCGGGTGGAAGATCACACAGCCCGCCACTTTCTCAAACACCCCATCGACCACGCAGACGTGGAAGTGCACATGCTCATTGAGTCTGGAGCCGAAGCGGTGGAGGAGAGCCACCGCGCCGATGTGCAGGGTAGCCTTGTCCATATTTGCCGCGCCGGGGCTGTGGGTCTGCAAAGTTTGCGCGATGACCCGCAAGAAGATGCGCAGCACCCTGTTGAGCTGCGAGCGCTCAGGGTGGCGCGGGTTGTAGAGCTTGGCTTTGGCGGCTGATGCGGTAGGTGCTGAAACAGCCGCGCTGCGGCCCGCAGGGTGGTGCGAATGTGGTCTGATTTGCGACTGGGCTGTAAACGTGTGCATGGTGCAACGCCCTGATGAGCGTGGCATACGGCACATGACTGCGCACCCATACAGCTTTTAATCGCATAACCACTCTTGCCGAGCCACCAGACAGAAAAAAGCCCGAACTGTTGCCAGTTCGGGCTATTGCCCATCGATTGCTAACCGGGGTTACTTCCGCACCGGCGGCAAGTCCGTGCAACTGCCGTGCGCCACCTCAGCCGCCATGCCGATGGATTCGCCCAGCGTGGGGTGTGGGTGAATCGTCTTGCCAATGTCGACTGCATCCGCGCCCATCTCAATCGCCAAAGCGATCTCGCCAATCATGTCGCCCGCGTGCGTACCGACCATACCGCCACCCAGGATTTTGCCGTGGCCGTGCGCCTCGGGGGAGTCATCAAACAGGAGTTTGGTGACACCTTCGTCGCGGCCATTGGCAATGGCGCGACCTGATGCCGTCCAGGGGAACAGGCCCTTTTTGACCTTGATGCCTTGCGCTTTGGCTTGGTCTTCGGTGAGGCCGACCCAGGCCACTTCGGGGTCGGTGTAGGCCACGCTGGGAATCACACGGGCGTTGAAGGCCGCTGCTGCCAGTTCCTTGTTGCCTTGCAGTTCACCGGCGATCACCTCAGCCGCCACATGCGCTTCGTGCACCGCCTTGTGCGCCAGCATGGGTTGGCCCACGATGTCGCCAATGGCAAAGATGTGAGGCACGTTGGTGCGCATCTGGATGTCCACATTAATGAAGCCACGGTCGGTCACTGCCACGCCGGCTTTCTCGGCGGAGATCTTTTTGCCGTTGGGTGTGCGACCCACGGCTTGCAGCACCAGGTCGTAAACCTGCGGTGCGGGGGCGGTGCCGCCCTCCTCGACTGGCGCAAACGTGACTTCAATGCCTTCGGGCAGTGCGCGCGCGCCCACCGTTTTGGTCTTGAGCATGATGTTGTCGAAGCGCTTGGCGTTCATCTTTTGCCAGATCTTGACCAGGTCCCGGTCGGCGCCTTGCATCAGGCCGTCCATCATCTCCACCACGTCCAGGCGCGCACCCAGCGTGCTGTAGACGGTGCCCATTTCCAGGCCGATGATGCCACCACCCAGAATCAGCATGCGCTTGGGGACTTCTCTCAGTGCCAGGGCGCCAGTGGAGTCGACCACGCGCGGGTCGTTGGGCATGAAAGGCAGGCGCACGGCTTGTGAACCTGCGGCGATGATGGCTTTTTTGAACGCGATGGTTTGGGTCTTGCCAGTTTTCTCCTGGGCTGGGCCGCCGGTTTCCTCGACCGTCACGTGATTGGCACCCACAAAAGAGCCATAACCCCGCAGGATGGTCACTTTGCGCATCTTGGCCATGGCGGCCAGGCCGCCGGTGAGCTTGGTAATCACCTTGTCTTTGTGACCGCGCAGCAGGTCAATATTGACCGTAGGTGCGCCAAACTCGATGCCCAGGGCACCGAGGTGGCTCACTTCGTCCATCACGGCGGCCACGTGCAAGAGGGCCTTGCTGGGGATGCAGCCCACATTCAGGCACACGCCGCCCAGGGAGGCGTAGCGTTCGACCATCACCACTTTCAGACCCAGATCGGCGGCGCGGAACGCCGCAGAGTAGCCCCCGGGGCCGGCGCCGAGTACCAGCAAATCGCAGTCCAAGTCGGCCGTGCCGCCAAAACTGGCGGCAGCGGGTGCCACGACGGGCGCCGAAGTTGCTATTGTTTGAGTAGCTACTGACCCGGAAGATACACCGGCTGGAGCCGGTTTTACCTCTAAAACGGGGGCTGCAGCCTCGCCAGCCGCTTCTAGCGTCAGGACCAGCGAGCCTTCTTTGACTTTGTCGCCCAGGGCGACTTTGAGTTCTTTGACCACGCCGCCGTGGCTGGAGGGGATTTCCATGGAGGCTTTGTCAGACTCCACGGTGATCAGGCTTTGGTCGGGTTTGATGGTGTCGCCGGGCTTGACCATCAGTTCAATGACGGTCACCTCGGCGAAGTCGCCGATGTCGGGGACCTTGATATCCAGGATTGCCATACTCTTCTTTCAAGTTTGGGACAGAGCTTGTTCGCTTCGCGTAACGGCGGTCTGTCCCACAAGGTTTCAGGATTTATTTACAGCAAAACCCGGCGGAAATCGCCCAGGATCTGACCCAGATACACGTTGAAGCGGGCTGCCGCCGCGCCGTCGATCACGCGGTGGTCCCAGGTGAGGCTCAAGGGCAGCATCAGGCGCGGCTGGAAGGCTTTGCCGTCCCACACGGGCTGAATGGTGGATTTGCACACGCCCAAAATTCCCACCTCGGGTGCATTGATGATAGGCGTGAAGTAACGCCCGCCAATACCACCCAAGGAAGAAATGGTGAACGATGCGCCTGACATCTCAGCCGGGCTCAGCTTGCCGTCACGCGCCTTCTTGGCCAACTCGCCCATCTCCAGGGAGATTTGCATGATGCCTTTTTTGTCGGCATCCTTGATCACCGGCACCATCAGGCCGTTGGGCGTGTCGGCCGCAAAACCAATGTGGAAGTACTGCTTGTAGATCAGCGCATCACCATCGAGCGAGCTGTTGAACTCGGGAAACTTCTTGAGCGCGGCCACGCAGGCCTTGATCAGGAATGCCAGCATGGTGACTTTGGCGCCGCTCTTTTCGTTCTCTTTGTTGGTGGAGACGCGGAAAGCTTCCAGGTCAGTGATGTCGCAGTCGTCGTGATTCGTCACCGCCGGAATCATGATGGCGTTGCGCAACAAGTTGGCGCCGCTGATCTTCTTGATGCGCGACATTTCCTTGCGCTCAATCGGGCCAAACTTGGTGAAATCCACCTTGGGCCAAGGAATCAGACCCAGGCCGGCGCCGTCATTGCCAGCGGCTGCCGCTGGCTTGGCTTGGGCTGCAATGGCCAGCGTTTGCACCGCGCCGCTCATGACCGAGCGGGTGAACGACTGGATGTCGGTGTCGGTGATGCGGCCTTTCAAGCCGCTGCCTTTGACTTCATTCAAAGGAACACCCAACTCGCGGGCAAACTTGCGCACCGAAGGCGAGGCATGAGGCAAACCGATCGGCGCTGTGGTGGGGTTGTGCGCAGGCACGGCCAAGGTGGCAGCCACAGGTGCGGCCACCGCTGGGGCAGCCGCAGGCGCCGGGGCTGTTGCTGCAGGGGCAGCAACAGCGGCGGGGGCGGATGCGGGGGCAGCCGAAGCTTTGGCAGGCGCCACCGCACCTTCCAGAATGGCCAACAAATCGCCGATGTTGATCTTGTCACCGACCTTGACCTTGAGTTCTTTCAGGACACCGGCCGCCGAGGATGGAATCTCCATCGCGGCCTTGTCGGACTCCACCGTGACCAGGCTCTGCTCGACCTTGATGGTGTCGCCGGGTTTGACGAACACCTCAATGACGGCCACATCTTTGAAGTCGCCAATGTCGGGCACATGCACTTCGATGGCGCCCGTCGCAGATGCTGAGGCCGAACTCGCTACTGATTCAGTAGCTACATAAGCAGTCGATACGCCGGCCGGCGGCTGATTTTGCTCCAAAACAGGCGCTGCAGCGGGTGCGGCGGCTTGGGTGGGTGCTGCGGCAGCAGCTTCACCGGCTACTGCCAGCATCATGACCACGGAACCCTCTTTAACCTTGTCGCCCAGAACAATCTTGAGTTCTTTGACGACGCCCGCATGGCTGCTCGGGATTTCCATGGAGGCCTTGTCGGACTCCACGGTGATCAGGGATTGATCCACGGCCACGGTGTCGCCGGGTTTAACCATCAACTCGATCACGGTCACTTCGGCGAAGTCGCCGATATCAGGTACTTTTACTTCGATTAAAGACATAGGTGTCTCCTTGCGTTCTGGTTATCAGGCGTACAGCGGATTGACCTTGTCGGTCTGAATGCCATATTTGGCAATCGCGGCGGCGACGTCGGCCACGGGCACGGTGCCCTCTTCGCTCATCGCCTTGAGGGCCGCGACCACGATGTAATGGCGGTTGACCTCGAAATGCTCACGCAGCTTGCTGCGGAAATCGCTGCGCCCGAAACCGTCGGTGCCCAGCACCTTGTAGGTGCGGCCCTTCGGGATGAAGGAGCGAATTTGCTCGGCATACGCCTTCATGTAGTCGGTCGACGCGACCACCGGTCCGGTTGTGCCTGCCAACTGCTGGCCTACAAAGGACACGCGCTGCTCGCCCACGGGGTGCAGGAGGTTGTGGCGCTCGGCGTCCTGGCCGTCGCGGGTCAACTCATTGAAGCTTGGGCAGCTCCAGACGTCGGCTGCAATGCCCCAGTCTTTTTCCAGCAACTCTTGCGCAGCAATCGACTCGCGCAGGATGGTGCCCGAACCCAGCAACTGCACACGCATCGTGCTGGCCGCGTCGGTGGCGGGCTTGCACAGGTACATGCCCTTGATGATCTGCGCCTCGGTACCAGCCAGCAGGCCAGGCATGGGGTAGTTCTCGTTGAGCAGGGTAATGTAGTAATACACATTCTCCTGGCGCTCCACCATGCGCTTCAAGCCTTCGTGCAGGATCACGCCGACTTCGTGCGCAAAGGTCGGGTCATAAGAGATGCAGTTGGGGATCGTGCCGGCCAAAATATGGCTGTGGCCGTCTTCGTGCTGCAGGCCTTCGCCGTTCAGTGTGGTGCGCCCGGAAGTGCCGCCCAGCAAGAAGCCGCGGGCCTGCATGTCGCCGGCCGCCCAGGCCAGGTCACCAATGCGCTGGAAGCCAAACATCGAGTAGTACACGTAGAACGGCACCATGATGCGGTTGTTCGTGCTGTAGCTGGTGGCGGCAGAGATCCAGCTGCACATGCCGCCGGCCTCGTTGATGCCCTCTTGCAAAATCTGGCCGGCCTTGTCTTCGCGGTAGTACATCACCTGGTCTTTGTCGACCGGGGTGTACTGCTGACCTTCAGGGTTGTAAATACCGATCTGGCGGAACAAGCCTTCCATACCAAAGGTGCGTGCCTCGTCCACCAAAATCGGCACCACACGGGGGCCCAAAGCCTGGTCACGCAGCAGTGTGGTCAGGAAACGCACATAGGCTTGCGTGGTCGAGATCTCGCGGCCTTCGGCGGTAGGCTCGATCACGGTCTTGAAGGTCTCCAGCGACGGCACGGTGAATTGCTCGTCCGCCTTCACCCGGCGGTGTGGCAGATAGCCACCCAAGGCCTTGCGGCGCTCGTGCAAATACTTCATCTCTGGCGTGTCATCGGCCGGCTTGTAAAACGGGATATCCGCAATCTGGCTGTCTGGCACGGGAATGTTGAAACGGTCACGGAAGATCTTGATATCTTCATCGGTGAGTTTCTTGGTCTGGTGCACGTTGTTTTTGCCCTCGCCGCTCTTGCCCATGCCGTAGCCTTTGACGGTCTTGATGAGCAACACCGTGGGTTGGTCTTTGTGGTTAACCGCCGAGTGGTAAGCCGCATAGACCTTTTTCGGATCATGGCCGCCCCGCTTGAGGGCCCAGATTTCGTCGTCGCTCATGTGCGCTACCATCTCCAGCGTGCGCGGGTCACGGCCGAAGAAATGCTTGCGAACATAGGCGCCGTCATTGGCTTTGAAGGACTGGTAATCGCCGTCCAGCGTTTCCATCATCAGCTTCTTCAAGGCGCCGTCTTTGTCGCGTGCCAGCAGGGGGTCCCACTCGCTGCCCCACAGCAGCTTGATCACGTTCCAGCCCGAACCGCGGAACTCGCCTTCAAGCTCCTGCACGATCTTGCCGTTGCCGCGCACCGGGCCGTCCAGGCGCTGCAGGTTGCAGTTGATGACAAAAATCAGGTTGTCCAGCTTCTCGCGTGCGGCCAGACCGATGGCGCCCAAAGACTCGACTTCGTCCATTTCGCCATCACCGCAAAACACCCAAATCTTGCGGTTTTCGGTGTTGGCAATGCCGCGGGCGTGCAGGTATTTCAAGAAGCGGGCTTGGTAAATTGCCATCAACGGGCCCAGGCCCATCGACACCGTGGGGAATTGCCAGAATTCGGGCATCAGCTTGGGGTGGGGGTAGCTCGACAGGCCCTTGCCATCGACCTCTTGGCGGAAGTTCAGCAGCTGCTCTTCGGTCAGGCGACCTTCCAGGTAGGCGCGGGCATAGACGCCGGGCGACACGTGACCCTGGATATACAAACAATCACCGCCGTGATTCTCGCTCTCGGCATGCCAGAAATGGTTGAAGCCCGCACCAAACATATGGGCCAGCGAGGCGAACGAGCCAATGTGCCCACCCAGATCACCGCCGTCTGCGGGGTAATGCCGGTTGGCCTTGACCACCATTGCCATGGCATTCCAGCGCATGTAGGCGCGCAGACGCTCCTCGATCTCGATGTTGCCGGGGCAGTGCGCCTCCTGGTTTGTCTCGATCGTGTTGATATAGCCGGTGTTCGCAGAAAACGGCATGTCAATGCTGCTTTGGCGCGCGTGCTCCAGGAGCTGCTCAAGTAAATAGTGGGCGCGCTCGGGGCCTTCAGCCTGAATGACGGCGCTCAGGGCGTCCATCCATTCGCGGGTTTCCTGACTGTCCGCGTCAGGCGCGTTCAGTCCCGTTGAATTCTGGGGTAGTGCTGACATGTTTGTCTCCGTAGTTATATGTGGTCCGAATGTTAACGAGATTAACAGCCCCGTAAATTTAAATAGATTATCTGTCAGTGCGTTACAAATTTCAATTGATGATTAAATTTTTTACTATGTGAAATTATTTGTCGTGTTTTTTTAACATCTGAGCTACCGACTCGCACCTGAGCTCTGGCTTACACTTCGCCCAATGCCGCTGCCTCGATCGATCTCCCTGCCAAGCCCCATGGCTTTGCCGCCTTTGTCCAAGCTGAACAATTGGTGGCAACACTTGCCGCCTCAACGGCAGGACCGGTTCGCCGTGCTGGCGCCACTTGCCGCGGTGCTGCTGTTTTTTGCAGCCATCGTGTCAGCGTTTGGCTACCTG
>CAZBKX010000264.1:0-2027 GCA_964492535.1 uncultured Rhodoferax sp.
GTTTAGAGGAAAACTAATCAAGTCTAATTTCCTTGATATCGATAACTTGGACTGCATCTTGCTTTTTCACGATTCCATCCACGACCACTCTCTTTCTCAGAAGAGATAATAGCTTTCGCCCCGCCTCATTGTCAGCTACCAGATATTTTTCCTCTCCGTAGTCGGCGATGGCCACGGAAACAACATCGCCAATTTCATTCCACGCAGCGGCGATTACTATTCCACAGACAGTTTTCAACTCTGGTTTTTGCATAAAATGTTCTGAATCGAGATTTTTCCCGAATAGCTTGCCGAATTCCTGCAAAGCCTAAGCTAACCATAAGCAATTTTAACACCAACTTTCTCCCTGCTGATTTATTTGAATATTTTTGTAATGTTTAATTCTCTATCTTGGATTTTGCCATTATTAAAGTACAATTTAGCTAACCAATCATTGGTAAGTATCTGTCAATAAATAAACTTTACATTTAAAGCCCAATAAGCTATGTTGGGAGGCATGAAAACCCTCCCGGAATTGAAGCAGAAGTTTCAACACCTGTGGCCGCATCTCAATGAGCGTGGCAAGCGGATAGTGGCCGCCGAGGAAGCCCTGCAGCTTGGTTTTGGCGGTATCTCCCTGGTGAGCCGCGCCTGCGGGCTGTCGCGAGTGACGATCACCAAAGCCATCGGTGAACTCAGCGCCAAGCCGCTGGCCGAAGGACGCATTCGTCGAAGCGGAGCCGGACGCTACCCGTTGGTGATGCAGGATCCGGATCTGCTCGATAGGCTGGACGCCCTGGTTGAGCCGCTGACCCGAGGGGACCCGCAGTCGCCGTTGCGCTGGACGTGCAAAAGCACCCGGGCGCTGTCGGCTGAGTTGTGTGCGCAGAGCCATCCGGTCAGCCACGAGAAGGTTGCGCAGTTGCTGCGGACAATGAACTACAGCCTGCAGAGCAACTGTAAAACCATAGAGGGCAAGAGCCATCCGGACCGGGACAAGCAGTTTCGCTATATCAACGAGCAGGTGTGTCAGGCCTTGGGTGCCGGCGAGCCGGTGGTCTCGGTTGACACCAAGAAAAAAGAGTTGGTCGGAAACTATCAGAACGCCGGCCGCCAATGGCGCAAACAATGCACTCCGGCTGAGGTGAGCGGCCATGATTTTGCGGACCCTTCCGTGCCGCGGGCCTACCCGTACGGCGTCTATGATCTGGGGCGCAACACCGGCTTTGTGAATGTGGGGACCGATCATGACACGGGCGCCTTTGCGGTCGCCTCGATTCGGGGATGGTGGCGTGCGGAGGGCAAGCGGCTGTATTCGAAGGCGCATCGGTTGCTGATCACCGCCGACGGCGGGGGCAGCAACGGGTACCGCTTGCGCTCCTGGAAGCTGGGGTTGCAACAGTTGGCGGATGCGACGGGGCTTTGCATCCAGGTGTGTCATTTTCCACCCGGCACCAGCAAATGGAACAAGATTGAACACCGCCTGTTTTCGTTTATCTCCTCCAACTGGCGGGGAGAGCCGCTGCGGGATTATGAGACGGTGGTGCGGCTGATCGCGGCGACGACAACGGCCAAGGGGCTGAGCGTAATCTGCCGTCTGGACCGGCGCAAGTATCCGGTGGGCCGCAAGGTGAGCGAGAAGGAATTCGCTACGGTCAACCTCAAACCCCAAGCGTTTCATGGCGAATGGAACTACCAAATTCTTCCACGGCAAAATACTTAGTTGTAAAGTTTATTTATTGACAAACACTAACGCCCCAATCATATTGGTAACGCTCCGATATTTAACACTAAATAAATATAATAAAGGGGGGTAGTCGGTTAGCTCCTCCTCGCAGGCGACGCACAATGGCTCAACCAGTCGTAATCGCGCCCTGCCACCAATGCCTGGTCCCTTGCTCCCCCATCGCCGGATAATCTCACCCCGCCAGCAAACCCTAGGAGGCCCCACCCGACTACCCCCTTTATAATAATTTGAGACATTTTATGTCTTATCGCTCTCTTTGATGGACATTCAATGTCCGATTAAATATGGTTAAATGGGGCAG
>CAZBKX010000265.1:0-5590 GCA_964492535.1 uncultured Rhodoferax sp.
GTAAGCGATTCAAAGGGGTGAAGGGCGGCGGGGGAAGAAGCAGACAACATCGCTGCATTGTCGCCCCAGGCCGGATGCACGTTCGATCTAGAGCTGGCTGCCCTCATGAAGGGTGAGTATGTGCCCCTCTCGCGGGTCGCCCCGCCCTTCCAGCACCTTGAGGTAAGCGGCGGCCACAGCGGCGGGGCCCCTGTGATGGTGCACCACCAGCCACGGGTTCTTGGGGTCGTTCACGCGAGCCGTGAAGGTTTGCCACGCTTGCAGCAGGCGCTGGCCCAACTCCTGGGCACCCCACTCCCCACTGCGCTTCTTGATGTGGGCCGGGGCAAAAAACAGGGTCGGTTTGGGCCCCGGCAGCGCTTTGGCGCCACCGAGTTGGTCCACATGGGTGCCGCCAATGGAGCTGCTGTAGCGCAATTGGGTGAAGCGGGTGTGAATGGCCCGGCGCAATTCGGCGTTGCCGGCAAAGTCAATGTAGACACACGCCGCATCGGCGTTGATCTGATCAAGCTGCTCGTAGGCCAGCACACGGTGGTAGCAGCCCAGGCTCTCACAAAACGCCACCTTGCCCGCTGACGTCAAGCCCACGACCTCCACGCCGTCGCGCTGAGCCAATTGAAACGCGGTGCCAAACGCTGTTTTACTGGAGGCACTGGACAAGATCAGGGTGGCAGGTGGACCACCCGGCTCGGCCGCACCAAAAAACTGGTTATCCGCCAAAAAGTCGTCAATCAGCCAGGAGGTGGTGAACAGCGGGCGCAGCAGGGCCTGGGTGTCTTCGGACTCGGCCGTGTAAAAGGGGTCAGCGTTAGAGCGCACATACTGGCTGTAAACCGGGTGCAGACTGGCGCGGTGCGCCGCTCCGTCGGAAAACCCGGCTGGCGTCACGCGCACAGGCTGCAGCACCACACTGCTGGACATGGGGTAATAGCCTTAGAACCGCTCGCCCAGCGCCACATCGGCCTGCTGCGACTCAACCACAGTCCCAAACCCCCAGACCGGAATGCGCCCCCAGCCCTCTTCACTGGGCGAACTGACCGGGAAGAACGCCCAGTAATTCATCGCATCCCCAAAAGCGGCATAGGTGATGTTGTTGGAAGTCAGGGCAAAGGAGTCAATGTGCATCCGGATGTCACCCGGGCTCAAAGGCACTTGGGGCGAATGGCGCAGCTCGGTGGTGGTGAGCTGGTCTTTGCGAATGAGGAAGTCGAGCGTGGTCATTCAGGCACCATAAACGAAACGGCCCGCCTCGACAATCGAAGCGGGCCGCCAAAGCGACAGGCCGGATGCGCCAGCCTCGGGTTGTGCTTACGCCAGGGTCAAGGTCACTTCTACGTTGCCGCGTGTTGCATTGGAATAGGGGCAAACCTCATGCGCCTTGGTGATGAGCGCCTGGGCCACTTCGCGGTCCATGCCGGGCAAATGCACCACCATTTGCACCTCAATGCCAAAGCCGGCCGGAATCTGGCCAATGCCCACAGTGGCGTCGATGGACGCATCCGCAGGCATGGCGATTTTTTGCGCGCCAGCAACAAATTTCATCGCTCCAATAAAGCAGGCGCTGTAGCCTGCAGCAAACAACTGCTCCGGATTCACGCCGCCGCCCGCGCCGCCCATTTCCTTGGGAACGCTGAGCTTGAGGTCCAGCAAGCCGTCCGATGTTTTGGTGCTGCCGTCGCGCCCGCCGGTGGAGGTGGCGTGGGCTTGGTAAATGACTTTTTCGACTTGGGTGACCATGGTGTTGCCTTAAAAAATGCTTCTTCGTGAAGCGGGTTGAAAACCGGGATGACTTGAATTGTCAAATAATTGGGACGCCGCCGTCACTTGGCGAGCTGGCTGCGCAGCGCCTGAACCTGGCGTGTGAGCGTCATCAGCTCGGACACTGGGCAATGCGCGGCACTCACCACGCAAGCGGACACGCTGCCTGCCTGCCCCTTGAGTTGTTGCCCCGCAGGCGTCAGGGCAATCTGCACCCGGCGCTCATCGTCTTTGGCGCGGGTTCGCACCAGCAGGCCGGCGGCTTCCATGCGCTTGAGCAAGGGCGTCAGGGTGCCAGAGTCCAAAAACAGGCGCTCGCCCAAGCTGGATACGCTCACATCGTCTTGCTCCCACAGCGCCAGCATCACCAGATACTGCGGGTAGGTGAGCCCCATGGCCGCCAGCAGTGACTTGTACAGCTTGGTCATGGTCAGCGAGGTGGAGTACAGGGCAAAACACAACTGGTTTTCCAGCAACAGGGCCGGGTTGGCGGGTTCAGCGGTGTTGGCAGTGATGTTGGTGCTGGGCATCAACCAAATATAACATGCAATTAAATTGAGTGCAATTTAATTGCATGCCAAGAATAGAAGGCATCGTGGGTCAAACCAACCAGCGGCTTTGCGGTAACGTAGCGACTGAGCACCACACGAAACAATCACCCCCCGGTGCCAGGAGACAGACTTGTTCGACTACATCATCATTGGCGGCGGCTCGGCCGGCTGCGTGCTGGCCGCCCGGCTCACCGAAGACCCCGACATCACCGTCGCGCTGTTGGAAGCGGGCCCTGCCGATAGCAGCGTGCTGATTCACTGCCCTGCCGGCCTCGCGGTGATCGCCAAAAATGGCCAGGCCAACTGGAAGTTCGAGACCGTGGCGCAGCCAGGCCTGAATGGTCGAACAGGCTACCAGCCCCGTGGCAAAGTGCTGGGTGGCTCCAGCTCGGTCAACGCCATGATCTATGCCCGCGGTCACCGCGATGACTACGACCACTGGGCATCCGAGGGCAACCCGGGTTGGGCCTATGCCGACGTGCTGCCCTACTTCAAACTGGCCGAGCACAACGAGCGGGGCGCCAATGCCTTTCACGGCAGCGGCGGGCCGCTCCATGTGATGGACCCGAGAAGCCCCAACCGGTTTGGCCAGGTGTTCGTCAAAGCCGGCCAGCAAGCCGGTTTGCACCACAACCCGGACTTCAACGGCGAAAGCCAGGAGGGCGTGGGCCTGTTCCAGGTGACGCACAAAAACGGTGAGCGCTTCAGCGCGGCCAAGGCTTACCTCACGCCCAACCTGGCGCGCCCCAACCTGCAGGTGTTCACCGGCGCCCACACCACCCGCATCTTGCTGGAGCACAAGCGCGCCGTGGGCGTGGAGTTCCACCACGAGGGCGAACTCAAGCAACTCAATGCCAAGCGAGAAGTGCTCTTGTGTGCGGGCGCCCTGCAGTCGCCCCAGATCCTGATGCTCTCCGGCATTGGCCCGCACGCCCACCTGCTGGAAAACAACATTGCCACCTTGCACAACCTGCCGGGCGTGGGCGCCAACCTGCATGACCACGTTGACGTGGTGCAGGTGGTGGATGCGCCCCGGGCCAAAGACTTGTTCGGTCTGTCACTCTCGGGGGTGTGGCGCATGCTGAGGGGGGTGTTCGATTGGCGCCAGCAGCGCAGCGGCATGCTGACCACCAACTACGCCGAAGCCGGCGGCTTCATCAAAAGCCAGCCTGGCGAATCCATCCCGGACCTGCAACTGCACTTTGTCATTGGCAAGTTACTTAACCACGGACGCACCGCCACGCTGGGGCATGGCTTCTCATGCCACGTATGCCTGCTGCGCCCACGCAGCCGGGGCAGCGTACGCCTGGCCAGCAAAGACCCGTTTGCCGCGCCCTTGATCGACCCCAACTTTTTGGGTGACCGCGACGACATGGACCGCATGGTGCGCGGCTTCAAGCTCATGCGCCACATCCTGGCGCAGCCTGCCCTGGCAGCGGCACAGGGACGTGAACTGGCGGCGTCAGCCCGGGCTCAAACCGACTCCCAAATCGAACACTTCATTCGGGACCATGCCGACACCATTTACCACCCGGTGGGCACGTGCCGCATGGGCTCAGGCGCCATGGACGTGGTGGACGCCCAACTGCGCGTGCATGGCCTGGCCGGGCTGCGCGTGGTGGACGCATCCATCATGCCGCGCGTGGTGGGTGGCAACACCAACGCCCCCGTGATCATGATTGCCGAGAAGGCGGCCGACATGATCCGCACAGCACAAATTTAGCCGCCGCACTGGGCGCCAGCGCACACAAAGGTCATAAATAAATAGCACTGGTACGAAGCGGGGACTGGGCTAGACTGACTTCATTCCTCATGGCCAAACGCACCACCAACCCTTTTTTAAGTCGCTCCTTCCAGCGCACGCTCAACGCCATGACGCGGACCGCCATTCGCGTTGGCACCAAGACCCTGAAGAAGGCGCTGCACACGCCGCCAGCAGTGACCAAACCACCCGCAGCCAAGAAAACCCCTTCCAAGCCGCTGCCTACAACGGCCGTGGGGCAATGGACTTCAGGCAGTGCGTCAGGCGTGGCCGGCGCCAAACGCTACCGCCTGTTCAAGCCGCCCGGGGGCCAGCGCGGAGAGCGTCTCCCGTTGCTGGTGATGCTCCACGGTTGCTTGCAAGACGCTCAGGACTTGGCTGATGTGAGCCAAATGAACCGGATTGCTGCACGCGAGCGCTTCTTTGTGCTGTATCCGGAACAAGACCGTCTCTCAAATGCCCAACGCTGCTGGAACTGGTTTGAGACGCGGTCGGGCCGCGCCCAGAGCGAGGCCGATGCCATCAACGCCACGATTGACCAAGTCTGCCTGAAACAGGCCATTGATCCCGGCCGCATGGCGTTGGCCGGCATATCAGCGGGCGCCAGCATGGCGACTTTGATGGTCACACGCCACCCGGCGCGCTTTCAGGCGGTGGCCATGCACTCGGGCATTGGGCCCGGTGTGGCCTACTCCTCAATCACTGCGTTTGGCGCCATGCGGGGGCAAAAACAGCCTGGCCTGCCGCTGGCGGTGCTTCCTGATGGCGTGCATCTTCCCGCCTTGCTGGTCATTCAAGGCAGCGCAGACTCCACAGTGGCACCCAGCAACGGGCCACAAGCTGCACGCCAGTGGGCCAACACAGAAGGCGCCAAACCAGGTCCGCCGCGCGCGGTGCAGCGCGGTGCACGCTATGCGGCCAGTGTCACCGATTTCAAAGTAGGCAGCCGGCTGGTGAGCACCTTGTGCGAGGTCCGAGGGCTGAGCCACGCCTGGAGTGGCGGCGCCAGCGGCTGCAGCTACAGCGACCCGAAAGGCCCCGATGCCTCACGCATGATCTGGACCTTTGTGAGCAAGCAATTTACCCGCACGCGGCAGACAGTCACCCACCCAAGCTAAACCCGGCAGACGCCGCAGTGCCGGCGACAAACTTGCTACGTGATGTTTCAGACGTAAGTTGCCTCATACATAATCCACCCGCTGCGAATGGCAGTCAAAGGGGAGTTGATTGATGTTTTTTTCGAGTATGCGCCGCTCTTCAGCGGCGGTGGGTATTGTTTTGGTCTTGTCTGGCTGTGCAGCCATGAAGAGCCATGACGAGTTGGCGGGCAATATGCAAAACGCCCAAAAAACGGGGGGCATTCCAGCTGCACTCAAGACGCTTGAAGCCTCGGCCACCACCGCCGACGAGAAGGCGGCCATGCTTTACAACATGGAACGAGGCGAGTTGCTGCGACTGGACCGCAATTACAAAGACAGCACCCAGGCCTTTTTGCTGGCCGACATCAAGGTCAAGGAGT
>CAZBKX010000266.1:0-4527 GCA_964492535.1 uncultured Rhodoferax sp.
TCATGCTTGACTTGCTACCTATTAGTCAAAGGAAAAAACATGCCAACGTACCATATTGAAATGCTCGCCGGGCGCACGGTTGAACAAAAGAAAAAACTGGTTGAGGAAATCACCCGCGTCACGGTGGAAGTGCTGGGCGCAAGCCCGAACTCGGTCGACATCCTGATCACCGATGTTCCCCGTGAAAACTGGGCCACCGGCGGCATTCTGTGGTCCGAACCCCGTCCCTAAGCCAAGCACTGCCCTAAACTCAGGCCATGTGCCAATTGCTTGGAATGAACAGCCGACTGCCCGCCAGCCTGACGCTGAGTTTTACCGGATTTTCGCAGCGCGGCGGCTGCACAGACCACCATTCAGATGGCTGGGGCATCGCCTTCTTCGAGAGCGACAGCGCCACCCCGGACCAGCCCGGCAAGGGTGTGCGCTACTTTGTGGACAAGGAAGGCGCAGCCACCTCCCCCATTGCGAAGATGCTGCGCACCTACCCCGTCAAAAGCCACAACGTCATTGCCCATGTGCGCAAGGCCACTGTGGGTGCCGTCACACTGGAGAACTGCCACCCCTTTGTGCGCGAACTGTGGGGGCGCTACTGGGTCTTTGCCCACAATGGCGACCTGAAAAACTACGCGCCGCACCTTCATGGCAGTTTCAGACCCGTGGGCACCACCGACAGCGAGCTGGCATTTTGCTGGCTGCTGCAAGAGCTGGACAAATCGCATGCCGGCGTGCCCTCGGTCGAGGAACTGACCCACACCCTGCGGGAACTGGTGCCCCAGATTGCCAGCCACGGCACCTTCAATTTTTTGCTGAGCAATGGCCAGGCCCTGTGGGCGCATGCCAGCACCAAGCTGCACTATGTGCTGCGCAGCTACCCGTTCACGCAAGTGCACATGAAAGACGAAGACGTCAGTGTAGACCTGTCCTCGCTCAACGGCCCGCAAGACCGACTCGCCATCGTGGTGACCGAGCCACTGACCTCCAACGAGAACTGGGTGGCCATGGCCCCGGGCGAGCTGAAGGTGTTTGTGGAAGGTGCGGTGGCGGGTTGTGCCGACCCACGACCACCACGCCAAGCCGCCGCCAGCCTCAGTCTTTGAGCGCCTGCTCCAGGGCCTGCACAAACATGGCGGCCACGTCAAAGCCGGTTTGGTCAAAGATTTCCTGAAAACACGTCGGGCTCGTGACATTGATCTCGGTCAGGCTGTCGCCAATCACGTCCAGGCCCACCAGCAGCAGCCCCCGGCTGAACAAAATCGGGCCCAACGACTCGGCAATGAAGCGGTCACGCTCGGTTAACGGCTGGGCCACGCCCTTGCCGCCTGCGGCCAGATTGCCACGCACTTCGCCGCCCTGCGGAATGCGCGCCAGACTGAACGGCACAGGCCGGCCACCAATCACCAGCACCCGCTTGTCGCCCTCGCTGATGGCGGGCAGAAACTTCTGCACCATCACGGTCTCTGCACCCTCCTTGTTCAGGGTCTCGATGATGCTGCCCAGGTTCAGCCCGTCGTCCTTGACCCTGAAGATACCCGCGCCGCCCATGCCATCCAGCGGCTTGAGGATGATGTCGCGGTGCTCGGCATGAAACCGGCGGATGTCGGCACCGTCGCGCGTGACCAAGGTGGGGCCAATGAACTCTGGAAACTCCAGAATGGCCAGCTTTTCCGGGTGGTCGCGCAGCGCACGCGGCTTGTTGAAAACCCGGGCACCTTCGCGCTCCGCCTGCTCCAGCAAGTGGGTGGCATAGAAAAATTCGGAGTCAAACGGCGGGTCTTTGCGCATCACCACCGCGCAGAAATCCTTCAAAGGCTGGGGGCGCTCGTCGGGCGTTTGCTGATTCGCCACAAACCAGTCATCGGGGTGACCGGTCAGGGAGATGTCGCGCACAAAGGCCGTGACCGGGCTGCCACGAACCCACATGACGTCCTTGGGCTCGCATACCGACAGGGTGTGCCCGCGCCGCTGGGCTTCGCGCATCATGGAAAACGTGGTGTCCTTGTAGATCTTGAAGGATTCCAGCGGGTCGGCAATAAAGAGAATGTGCATGGTCAATGAGAATAGGGAAAAGCGTCAGGGCCGGGGCGGTGCAAAGCGGGACTTTCCCACCTGCTGCACCAAGAGCGCCAGCGCGCCCGCCACCACACCCCAAAAGGCTGATCCTACCCCGCCAATCACCACGCCGCTGAGCGTCACCAGAAACGTGATGAGCGCCGCCTCGCGGTGCAGCTCATCCCGCATGGCGGTGGCCAGGGCGCTGCCAATGGTGCCCAGCAGGGCCAAACCAGCAATCGCCGCAATGAGTTCTTTGGGAAACGCGGTAAGCGCTCCGGTAATGGCCGCACCAAAAATACCGATCACCACATACAGCGCCCCGCAGGACACAGCCGCTGTGTAACGCCGATCCGGGTCCGGGTGGGCTTCGCGGCCCATGCAGATGGCGGCCGTGATGGCGCTCAAATTGAGGGCAAAGGCCCCGAACGGCGCCAGCACCAGTGTGGCCAGGCCGGTCAGGGTGATGATCCCGGAGATGGGAATCCCCACGCCATTTGGCTGACCTGACGCGCGGGCGAAGCCTGCCGCCTGAATGGCCGCCACGCCCGGCAGGTTTTGGGAGGCCATGGTCACCACAAACAGTGGCAAGGCCAGACTGATGGCCGCTTGCAGGGTAAAGCTGGGGGCCACAAACACCGGCACGGCCAACTCAAAACCACCTCCGCCCCATTTAAAACCTTGGGCGAGTGCCACATAAAAAATAGCAAACAGCAAGGTGAGCGGCACGCAGTACCGGGGCACCAGACGCCGGCCCACCAGGTAAGTGCCCAGCATCACCAGCACCAGGGGCAAGTTAGTCTGCGCAGCGGTGAAGGCCTGCAGGCCAAAACGGGCCAGCACGCCGGCCAGCAGGCCCGAGGCAATGGCCAGCGGCAAGTGGTTCATGACCCGCTCGAACCAGCCGGTCACCCCACACAGGGTGATGAGGGCCGCACACACCATAAAAGCGCCAATAGCCTCGCTCATGCTGAAGCCCCCCGCCAAGCCGGCAGTGGCCAATACAGCCGCCCCGGGCGTGCTCCAAGCCACCATCACGGGCTTGCGCAACCACAGCGAGGGCAGCAGGGTACACAGGCCCATGCCGATACCCAGCGCCCACATCCAAGAGGCGATTTGCCCGGGCGTGGCCTGAAACGCCAGCGCCGCCTGAAACACAATCGCCACCGAACTCGTGAAACCCACCAGCACGGCCACAAAGCCGGCGGTGACCGCCGACGGGCTCCAGTCCCGGAAAAACCGCATACGTGCAGCCCCTAGATCTCGATTTTTGAGCCCAGCTCAACCACCGAGTTATTGGGCAGCTTCAAAAAGTCGGCCGCGCCGCTGGCGTTGTGGTGCATTTGGGCAAACAGCTTTTCGCGCCAGAACGACATGCCGTCACCAATGGAAGGCACCACCGTATCGCGGGACAAAAAGTAACTGGTGGTCATGGCGTCGAGATCGCAGCCCCGGCCCTTGATTTGCTGCAGGGCCTTGGGCAGATTGAGGTCGTTCTTGAATCCGTAGTTCACGATCACTTGCCAGCAGTCGTGCCCCAAAGACTCGACCTCCAGCCGCCTGTCCATACCGATCCAGGGCACCTCGTGGTTGCGCACGGTCACAAACAGGTTGCTGACATGCAGCACCTTGTTGTGCTTGAGGTTGTGCAGCAGCGCATTGGGCACGGTCATAGGCTCGGCGGTGAGAAACACGGCCGTGCCCTCCACCCGCACGGGCGGGCTCACAAACACCGCCTCCAGAAAGCTGGGCAAGTCAATCGCATCCGAGCGGAGCTTATCGTTCAACAGCTGCCGCCCGTCTTTCCAGGTCATCATGAGCAGGAACACCGCGCCGCCAATCATGAGCGGAAACCAGCCCCCATCAAACAGCTTCAACATGTTGGAGGTAAAAAATGCCAGGTCCACCGCAAAGAACACCCCTGTGGCCCCCAGACACAGCGCCAGCGGATAGTTCCAGTGATAGCGCAGCACAAAGAAAGTGAGTACGGTGGTAATCAACATGTCCAGCGTCACGGCAATGCCGTACGCCGCCGCGAGGTTGCTTGACGAACGAAACATCACCACCGCCAACACGATGGCCACAAACAAGCCCCAGTTGACAAACGGCATATAGATCTGGCCGGTGTCCTTGGCGCTGGTGTGAAACACCTGCAAGCGTGGCAGGTAACCCAACTGGATGACCTGCTTGGTCACGCTGAAGGCGCCGGTGATCAGGGCCTGCGAGGCAATCACCGTGGCCATGGTGGCCAGACACACCAGAGGAATCAGCGCCCAGTCGGGTGCCATCATGAAGAAGGGGTTTTTCACCGCCTCCGGGTTGGTCAGCAGCAAGGCGCCCTGCCCAAAATAATTGAGCGTGAGCGACGGCATGACGATGGAGAACCAGGCCAGGCGAATCGGCTTCTTGCCAAAGTGGCCCAGGTCGGCATACAGCGCCTCCCCGCCCGTGACCACCAGCACCACCGCGCCCAGGCCG
>CAZBKX010000267.1:0-1722 GCA_964492535.1 uncultured Rhodoferax sp.
AGTAGCCACCGGTCTCGGCGCGCGCCTGCACGCCACCGGTCAGCAGCCGGGCGCCTTCAGTCTGTCCGGCGTCGATGTAGCCCATCACCGTGCGCAACTGCCCGTCGTCGACCAGCGCGCCCATCACCGTGGCGGCGTCCAGCGGATCGGCCGGACGGTACTTCGGCGCCTCGGCGGCGACCCGTTTCGCGAAGTCATCGGCGATGCTTTCGTGCACCAGCACGCGAGACGGGGCATTGCAGCTCTCGCCCTGGTTGAAGAACATGCTGCCGGCCACCGTGGCGGCGGCGCGCCCGATGTCGGCGAAGTCCGGGAAGACCAGGAATGCCGACTTGCCCCCCAGTTCGTTGTAGACCCGCTTGAGGTTGGACCGGCTGGCGTACTCGAGCATGCGCCGGCCAGTGCGCGTGGAGCCGGTGAAGCCGATGGCGTCCACGTCCATGTGCAGCGCCAACGCTTCCCCGGCCTCGTGGCCATAGCCCGGCACCACGTTCAGCACCCCCGGCGGGATGCCGGCTTCCAGCGCCAGTTCGGCCAGCCGCAACGCCGTCAACGGGCTCTTCTCGCTCGGCTTGAGCACCACCGAATTGCCCGCCGCCAGCGCCGGGCCCAGCTTCCAGGCGGCCATGATCATCGGGTAGTTCCAGGGCACGATGGCACCCACCACGCCCATCGGTTCGCGCGTGATCAGCGCCAGGGCGTTGGCGGCGGTGGGCGCGATCTCGTCGTAGATCTTGTCCACCGCCTCGGCATACCAGGCGATACAGCGCGCCGTGCTGGGCACGTCGACGGCCAGCGAATACTGGATCGGCTTGCCCATGTCGAGCGTTTCCAACAACGCCAGTTCGTCGCGGGCGGCCAGGATCTTGTCGGCGAATCGCTGCAGCAGTTTCTTGCGCACGGCCGGCGGCTTGCCGCACCAGCGGGCATCGTCGAAAGCGGCGCGGGTGCTGGCCACGGCGGCGTCGATGTCGGCTTGCGCCCCGCGCGCCACGGCGCCGAGCAGGCGACCGTCGATGGGCGACAGGCAGGCAAAGGTCTCACCCGAGACGGCGTCGCGGCGCTGGCCGTCGATGACGGCGCGGCCGTCGATGCGCAGCGCCGCGGCCCGCTCGTGCCAGTTCGGTGTCGTGGTACTCATGATGTCTCCCGAAAGAGGTGAGAGGCGGGCACGCGGCCCGCCCTGTCCCGGCCGCGTCGCAGGCCGGTCAGAACTTGACCACCACCGAAGCGCCGAAGACGCTGTTCGACTTGCGGTAGCTGCCGTCGCTCACGAATTCGAACACCGGCTGATCGGCGCCGTCGTAGCGGTATTCGAGCTTGAAGATCGTGCTTTCGTCGAACAGGTAGTTCATGCCCAGACTGATGGCATAGCGGTTGGCGCCCACCGACTCGCCCTTGGCAAAGCTGCTGTCGCCGAGCCGGCCGCGGCCGATGCCGTTGATGGGGTCGTCGAAGCTGTAGCCGAGCAGGCCGCCGCCGTTCTTGGAGTTGTCCACGTAGTCGGCGCGCAGCACGCCTTCCAGGCGCGGCGTGACCTTGTACGCCGCCGTTCCCGACAGACCCCACCAACTGGCGTCGCGAAGCACGCCGTCGCTGTTGAAGATGGCCGCACCCTTGTGCTGGCCATAGCTGGCCTGGCCGAAGAACGACCAGTCGCCGCGAACGAAGTAGGCGTCGACCTCGAACAGGTTGAGGGTGGTGTTCTTGCCGGCGCCGGCG
>CAZBKX010000268.1:0-3580 GCA_964492535.1 uncultured Rhodoferax sp.
AATATTGCAGGCCTCAAGTTCAACATAATGCGCTGGCTTGCTTCAATTGCATGTTGGAGCATTTCGGTGGCTGCAGCGACGTGACTCAGCACCACCGTGTCAACCGTTCGCCTGCCGATCCAAGACAGGTCAAAGCGGACCGCTGCCAGGGCGCCGCCGATGTCGTCGTGAATTTCTCGTGCGATTGCAGTGCGTTCCTGTTCAATCGTTGTTTGCAAGTGTTCAGCAAAATCAGCCAACCTCCGTTCGGACAAAGCGAGTTCCCTGTCGGCAGCTTCTTTTTCACGCCGTACGTTATGAAGCTGTATTGCTCGATGGATGGTTTGTGCCAATCTACCGAGATTGTCTTTGGCAAGGTAGTCGCTGATGCCCATTTTTATGGCGGACACGGCCGCGGGCTCGCCGATCGCGCCAGACAAGAGGATGAACGGAGTTGAGCCAAGCTCGGTGGAGTCGGCGCGATTCTGGAGGATCTGCCAGGCGTCAAGCGCAGTAAACCCCAACAGACTGTAATCTGCCAGTATGGCGTCATATTCGGAGACGCTGAGCAGTTGTTCAAACCCATCAAGTGTTTCCACGCGCTCCAGCTCGAACTCCTCTCCTGACTTTAGCAGTGCGAGGCGCACGAGTTCGTGGTCGGTAATGGAGTCCTCCAAATGCAGGATTCGAATTGGTTTGGGCAGGGCGTCATTCGACAGGATCATCATCACTCTTATTGTCCCTGATTCATATTGATGGGTTGGGGCGTCTCCCTTGGTGGCTTAGACGTCAATATTCTGCTGAAATTTGGCTCGAAGGTTGTCAAAAAATGTGGAATCCTGATAACCTAGAGAGCCTTAAGTGGTCTAAACTTGAAAAGAGATCATGTGCCTGGTAATGGCTGTAGAAAATTGGACATAAGCATGCAAACCAACCAGTCAAGCTCATCACTTCCTTCTGTGCAGTTGCCTGTTGTCTTGGTGGCGGAGTTGCAGGATTCGCTTCTGGTTGTGGTTCATGACCTGACCCGTTTAAACGGGCTCCTCGCACACACGATGGAAAATTTGATGGAGCGTTTTACGAGCGCCAGCGAAAATCTGGCCGATCCTTTGTTGCAGGGTTCCAAAGAGTTGGACGTTGTCCGGAGCACTTTGCGAGCAGCTGTCACTGAGTTGCAGTTTCAGGATATGGCCTCGCAACTGATTATTCACACCTCGAAAATACTTCAGGGTTGCGCCTACCGGTTAGCCTCTGAATCAATGGGGTCTGAGGATGGCGAGGCTGTGCCTTTCGTTGAGGATGTGCCAGAGCGGCCGAATCCTGTGACTCAGGATGAAATGGACGCTGGCTCCATTGACCTTTTTTAGATATTTCCTATTAACCAAAATTGAAGTAGTCGGAGCTTTACATGCCTTTAATACTTGCTGTTGACGATTCTCCTTCCATGCGCAAGATGGTGTCTTTTACCTTGACGGGAGCCGGTTATCAGGTGGTCGAGGCAGTCGACGGTGTGGATGCCTATGAGAAGGCTCAAGGTCAATCATTTGATTTGGTTTTGACGGATCAGAATATGCCTAGGCTTGATGGCCTTGGCTTGACCCGAAAGCTCAGAGACCATCCTCAGTTCAAGACTGTTCCCATCCTGATGTTGACCACTGAGTCAAGCGATCTGATGAAGCAGGCTGGACGTGCCGCCGGAGCTACGGGCTGGCTGGTCAAACCCTTTGATCCAGCCCGACTGCTTGATGTCATCAAAAGAGTGATTAAGTGATTTGGTTGATATTTTTGGTAAGACGGGCCCGATATTTAGGAGATAGGCATGGCTGAAATACATCAGGATAGTGGCGGAGGCGGAGATTTCGACCTAAGCCAGTTCTACCAGATATTTTTCGAGGAAGCGGGTGAGAATCTTGATTTGATGGAGCAAATGCTCCTCAACTTGAACTTGGAGACGGCTGACGATGAAGAGTTGAATGGCATCTTTCGATGCGCTCATTCTGTCAAGGGGGGGGCCGCCACATTCGGTTTTTCCGATGTTGCAGAGCTGACCCACCAGATGGAGTCTTTGCTTGATCGGTTGCGTCGCCATGAATTACAACCAAACGCGAGTATGGTTGACGTGCTGCTGGAGTCTGCTGACGCATCGCGTGGATTGTTAGCCCGCCATCAGGCGGGTGGTGAGGGTGACGTCACACCAACGGGTGATCTTGTCCGTCGTATCAGTGTTCTTGCCTCAGGGGGCATTCTTCCCGTCTCAGCAAAAAGCGGTGCAATTGTCCAGCCCGCTCCAATAATTGCAGTTGCCGCGATCCCCAAGCCTGCAGTGGTCGCTCCAGCTGCCGCTGAAGCTAAGCCGTCCAATGCAGAAAAAGTGTCGCGTTCGCTTGAAATTCACATAGGACCTCTCAACCAGCCGGATCAGGCTGATGCAATCAAAGAACTGTTTCGCGATATTCCTGGTCTGGGGATTATCAAAACTATTCATAGTAGCAATGCCAACACCCGTATTTTTGCCGTCGAAACTTCGTCTTCGGATGAGGATCTGCTGGATTTATTTGCATTTCATGTTTCCAGAGCTCAAGTGCTGATAAGGGGCACGGTCGGGACATTGTCGGAGCCATCATCCGGCCATGAGGCGTTTGACAGCGCGACGGGTGCAACACCATGCCACGCAGGTGATCCATTGCCTAGCGTTCCACTAGCAGCTGCCCCAGATTTCGGCTTCTTTGATGGGGCTCCAGGTGCCCCTGCCGTGCTGGCGCCGTCAGCATCTTTAGTGGTTACGCCGAGTTCCATCGCCAAACCGGTAGCCAAAACCGTTTCTCACGTTGCTCAGCCTGAGGCTGCAACCATCAGAGTCGCCATCAGCAAAGTGGATCAACTCATCAATCTTGTCGGTGAGTTGGTAATTACGCAGGCGATGCTTGCTCAAAATAGCCGGGCCCTGGATCCTGCGCTGTACCAACAGTTGTTGACTGGCTTGACTGACCTTGATCGCAACACGCGAGACTTGCAGGAGTCGGTGATGTCCATTCGGATGATTCCGATGTCGGTCGTATTTAGCCGATTTCCGAGAATGCTTCGCGATCTCGCAGGAAAATTGGGTAAAAAAGTTGATTTTGTGACGCAGGGCGAGGCCACAGAACTTGACAAGGGCTTGGTTGAAAAAATTACAGACCCATTAACTCATTTGGTTCGCAACAGTTGCGATCATGGCGTTGAAATGCCCGAGGACCGTGTACGCGCTGGCAAGTCCGAAACCGGAACAATCACTTTGTCAGCGTCCCACCAAGGGGGATCAATCGTTATTGAGGTTCGCGATGACGGGCGAGGCATGTCACGTCAAAAAATTCTCACAAAAGCCCGTGAGCGGGGTATCGACGTTTCTGAGTTGATGACTGACGCTGAAGTATGGCAATTGATTTTTGCACCGGGGTTTTCAACTGCCGAGGTCGTGACGGATGTGTCCGGTCGGGGAGTGGGTATGGATGTTGTCAAACGCAACATAGCAGCGTTGAATGGCACTGTGGAAATTGACTCTTCCGAGGGCTATGGAATGAGGGTCTCGGTACGCCTGCCGCTGACACTTGCCATTATGGAT
>CAZBKX010000269.1:0-3684 GCA_964492535.1 uncultured Rhodoferax sp.
AGGGTGGGGTTTGTATCGTTCACGGGGGCAGATTGTAGAGAGGCAGGTGCGGGTGATTTGTGTGCAGCGCCCGTTGACATGACTTTGGCATCTAGTTAGCATTAAAATGATGTTGAAAAAAGGATTTAATGATGCGCACAACGCTGACTTTGGATGATGAAGTGGTTGAAAGCTTGATGCAGATCACGGGTGAAGCCAGCCCGGTGGCGGCCATTCGCCAAGCCTTGAACGACTATCTTGCGCGGATGCGTAAACAAAAACTGCTGGCGCTTCGGGGGCAAGTTCAAGTTGAAGACAACTGGCGTCAGTTGAGGCAACTGGACACCCTGGAATGAGCACCAGGATATTGATCGACACCTGTGCCTGGATCGATTTTTTGCGTGCTCGCCGAGGCGCCTTGGGGGACCGCGTGGAACAGGCCCTGGCCGATGACACGGCTGTGTTGTGCGGCGTGATGGTGACCGAGCTTTTGCAGTGTGCCAAAGGGGACAAAGAAAAGCAGCAGCTCGAATTCTTGTTTGCCAACGTGCCCTGTTTGGCCGTTCAGCCCTCGGACTGGCAGTCTGCGGGAACCGCGCTGCAGGCCCTGCGCTTGCGTGGCGTCACTTTGCCCTTGACCGATGCCCTGATTGCGGCTGTGGCCAGACGCGAGGGGGTGCCTGTGCTGACGGTGGATGCACATTTTCAGCATTTGTCTGTTGAACTGGTCGACGTTGCTTCGTGAATCTCGCTCAGCTCAGTCCCGGTAAGGCCACTGCGCCACCCAAACGCCCAGGGCCTGCGGCACATCACTTGCGCCGCCGGTCAGCCGCAAGGTGCGGGCCGCGGTGGTGAGTGATTGCAGTGCGGCGCCTGGGCTGCTGGTGTCGATGGCCGGCGCGCCATTTTGTTTTGAGAGTTTGTCGCCGTTGGCGCCCAACACCAGCGGCGTGTGCAGATAGCGCGGGGTGGGCAGCTGGAGTGCGCGTTGCAGCAGGATTTGTCGCGCGGTGTTGTCGGCCAGGTCTTCCCCGCGCACCACGTCGGTGATGCCTTGCTCTGCATCGTCCACCACCACGGCCAGCTGGTAGCTAAAGCAACCGTCAGCACGCTTCAAGATGAAGTCGCCCACCTCGGTGGCCACATTCTGCTGCTGCGGGCCCAGGCGCCGGTCGTTCCAGTGGATGACGCCATCTGCTATCAATTGTGAATGTATCGAACATTGATTTGTGCCGGCCAGGGGCTGAAATACCTCAAATTCAGCGGTGCGCAGCCGCCAGGCTCGTGCAGGGCGCCCCTCCAGCCCGTGGCGGCAGGTGCCGGGGTAGATCAGCTCGGCGTGGCGCGGGCGCGTCTGCCCTTGGCTGCTCAGTGCGCGGGCAATGTCCTGGCGCGAGCAGGCGCAGGGGTAGGCTCGTTGGTGCTGAGTCAAAGTGTCCAGCGCAGCCTGGTACAACGCGCCGCGTCGGGATTGCCACACGGGCGCCTCATCCGGGTGCAAGCCGCAGGCGGCCAGTTGTTGCAGGATGACCTGGTCCATGCCTCTGAGGCAACGCGTGGTGTCCACGTCTTCCATGCGCACCAGCCACTGGCCACCGTGGGCTTTGGCGTCCAGCCAGCTGGCCAGCGCGGCCACCAGCGAGCCGGCGTGCAGCGGCCCGGTGGGCGAGGGCGCAAACCGGCCCCGGTAGGTCGCGCCCGGCTCGGGCGCAGCGCGCGCAACCGCCATGGGCCTCACGCCACAGTGAGTGCCAGCTCCAGACCGGACACAAAGCCGTCTTCCACCCGGTGCCCCAGGCACCAGTCGCCGCACACGCCCAGGCCCGCCTTGCGGTCCCACAGGTGGGACTGGCCCAGCGGGTTGACGGTTTGGGCATAGAGCCAGCGTTGGGTGTCCACATGCGCGGGCTCCGCCCGGATGCCGGTGACCTCGGAGAACGCGCGCAGTAACTTGGCTTGCACACGCGGTGCGTCATCGTTCAGATGCTCTTGAGACCAGGCCGCGCTGGCCTGCACGGTCCAGCGCTCAATGCCGCCACGGCCGGGTTTGCTGGACTCGCGCGCCAGCCAGGCAATACGGTGGTGTGTGCTGCGCGCCGCATTCCACTGCGGGCCCAGCGTGCTCATGCCGGGCTGCATGGCGTTGGGGAAGGCCAGCATCAGCGTCCAGCAGGGACCCACGGTGACCTTGCCGATTTTTTGCGTGAACGGCTTGGCCAGTGCGGAGCTGTCCAGCAAGGCACTGGTTTGCGCTGAGGGCATGGCCAGCAACACGGTATCGAAGCCGGAGAACACCTGTTGCGCGCCCCCCGCGCCTTCGGTGCGCAGTTGCCAGCATTTGGCGTTGAGCACATCGCGCTCGATGTGCATCACGCGGGTTTCCAGCAACACCTGATCTTTCGCCGCCAGGGGCACGGCCCATTGTTTGACCAGCGCGTTCATGCCCGGTTTGGGCACCCAGTGCGGCTCACGCACGGGAAGACCGTTGGAGGTCACGCGGCCCAGCTCATCGAGTACGCGCACGGTGGTCGCACTCCAGGGTTTGCACACACTGGGGGTGGTGGCCAGCGCCTGTTCAAAGCGGGGGTCGCGCACGGTGAAATACTGTGTGCCATGGTCAAACGTGCCAAAGGAGGTGCTGCGGGTCGCCATGCGCCCGCCAACGCCCCGGCTCTTTTCAAACACCGTGACCTCATGGCCGGCCTGAACCAGGGTGCGGGCGCAGGTGATGCCGGCAATGCCAGCGCCGACAACGGCGATTTTTTTGGATTTGATGGGGCTTGGGGTCATGACCGGAATCTCCAATTGTTGTGGGTTATGGCTTGCACTTTACACGCCCCGGTGTTGCTCCAGCAAAGCGGTGCGTGTGGCGGGACTTTCCAGCTGGCTCAGCCACCACGCGAGCGCGCGGCCCGGCGTGGTGCGGGCCGCACTGCGCCAGGCGTAATTGACCCGCACGATGCGCTGTGGACGGTCCATTTGCTTGACGACCAGCCGGCCGGTGTCAATAAAGGCATGGGCCATGTGCTCGGGAACATAGCCACTGCCCAGGCCGCGCAGTTGCGCATCCAACTTGTCTTTCATGGTGGCCACCGTGAACACATCCTGCCCGCCCAGCAAGCCGAAGGTCATGCCTCGGCCCCGGGTGATGGTGTCGGCCACGGCAATGGCCCTGTGCTGGCGGATCAGCTCGTCCTTGAGCGGCTCGGGTGCGTTGGCCAGGGGGTGGTGGGGCGCCACGGCGTACACAAAATGCACATTGCCCAAATGTTTGCTTTGAATGCCGGCATTCGTCGTGGCGTCGGCCACGCCCAACGCCAGATCGGCCTGGCCGGAGGTCAGCGCCTCCAGCGTGCCCGACAGGGTTTCATCGCGCAGCTTGATGCGGGTGGGCGGGTTCAGGGCAAAAAAGCTCTCACACAGTTCCATCACCGTGGCTTTGGAGATGATGCTGTCCACGGCCACGGTGAATTGAGGTTCCCAGCCGGTGGCTACGCGCTTGACCCGGTTGGCCACGGCGTCAATTTCTTCCAGCAGGCGCGCGCCTTCGCGCAGCAACTCGGCCCCGGCCTCGGTCAGGCGCGCCTGGCGGGAGCTGCGGTCGTACAAGAGTACATCCAGCGCATCTTCGATCTGGCGCACCCGGTAGGTCAGCGCGCTGGGCACCACACCCAGAACCCGCGCCGCGGCCGCAAAGCTGCCGGC
>CAZBKX010000270.1:0-6061 GCA_964492535.1 uncultured Rhodoferax sp.
ACAAATGAAAAACTCGCGGTTGCCATCACCGCCCTCAATGGGCGAATCAAACCACGCGGTCACCGTCAGGCCAAGCGCTGTGCAGGCCTCGCGCAGGCGCTGCTCAATCAGCGGATAAAACTCGGCATCTTTGACGATGCCACCCTTGCCCACCTGACCGGGTTGCAGCTCGAACTGGGGCTTGACCAAAGTGAGCAGCGTGCCGCCCACCTTGAGAAAAGGCACCACAGCAGGCAACACCAAAGTTTGCGAAATAAAGGACAAATCGGCCACGATCAGGTCGAACTCAGGCGAAAAGTCAGCGTCAGCAGCCAAATCGTCACTATCCATATCAAATTGGCCTTCAGCCGACGTGCTATCTTGGTAAGCAGCTATCAAATCAGAAGCAGTGAGTGCGCGCGCGTTGACATTCTCGACACACAGCACGCGCGGGTCGGCTCGCAGGCCAGGGTGCAACTGGGCACTGCCCACATCCACACCCACCACCGAGGCCGCACCAGCTTGCAGCAAGCAGTCGGTAAAGCCACCCGTAGACTGCCCCACATCCAGGCAGGCCAGCCCGGTCACGGACAGGCCCACGTGCTTGAGGGCAGCTTCCAGCTTCAAACCACCCCGGGACACATAGCGCGCCTCGGAGTCGTCCATCAGTTCAATGGCAGCGTCGTCCGGCACGTCATCACCGTTTTTGACAACGGCTTTCCAGTCGTTGCCCTTGCGCCATTGCACCCCACCCGCAATCAGACGCTGAGCCTGAGAGCGGGTGCTGGCCAGGCCGCGGGCCACCAGCAATTGGTCAATGCGCATCAGTAGCGGTACGTGTCAGCTTTGTACGGGCCGGACTTGCTCACGCCAATGTAGGCGGCTTGCTCATCGGTCAGTTCGGACAACATCGCGCCGACCTTTTTCAGGTGCAAACGGGCCACTTTTTCGTCCAGATGCTTGGGCAACACGTAGACCTGGCCGGCCTTGTATTCCTTGGGCTTGGTGAACAACTCGATCTGGGCGATGGTCTGGTTCGCAAAGCTGGAGCTCATCACAAAGCTGGGGTGGCCGGTGCCGCAACCCAGATTCACCAAACGGCCCTTGGCCAGCAGGATGATGCGCTTGGCCGGTGCCTTGCCCTTGACCGGGAAGATCACGTGGTCTACCTGGGGCTTAATCTCTTCCCACTTGCACTTGTCCAGCGACGCCACGTCAATCTCGTTGTCAAAGTGGCCGATATTGCACACGATGGCCTGGTCTTTCATGGCCGCCATGTGCTTGTAAGTGATGACGTTCTTGTTGCCGGTGGCCGACACGAAAATATCGCACTTGTCAGCGGCGTATTCCATGGTCACCACTTTGTAGCCTTCCATCGCGGCTTGCAGGGCGTTGATCGGGTCCACTTCAGTCACCCAAACCTGGGCGCTCAAGGCACGCAGGGCCTGGGCCGAACCCTTGCCCACGTCGCCGTAACCGGCCACCAAGGCGACCTTGCCGGCAATCATTACGTCGGTGGCGCGCTTGATGGCGTCCACCAAAGACTCGCGGCAACCATACAGGTTGTCGAACTTGCTCTTGGTCACCGAGTCGTTGACATTGATGGCGCGGAAAGCCAGCTCTTTGCGGGCGGCCATCTCGTTCAGGCGCAGCACGCCGGTGGTGGTTTCTTCTGTCACGCCGATGATGTTTTTCAGGCGGCGGCTGTACCAGGTGGGGTCAATGGCCAGCTTGGCCTTGATGGCGTTGAAGAGGCAAATCTCTTCTTCGCTGCCGGGCTTGGCCAGCACTTTGATGTCTTTCTCGGCTTTGGCACCCAGGTGCATCAGCAACGTGGCATCGCCGCCGTCGTCCAGAATCATGTTGGGGCCTTCAGCGGCCGAACCCTTTTTGCCACCGAATTCAAAAATGCGGTGTGTGTAATCCCAGTAATCTTCCAGGGTCTCGCCCTTGTAGGCGAACACGGGGGTGCCGGCTTCCACCAGGGCGGCAGCCGCGTGGTCTTGCGTGGAGAAAATGTTGCACGAAGCCCAGCGCACATCAGCGCCCAGGGCTTGCAAAGTCTCGACCAGCACGCCGGTCTGGATGGTCATGTGCAATGAGCCGGTGATGCGCGCGCCCTTGAGCGGCTGCGCTTGGGCGAACTCTTCACGGATCGCCATCAGGCCGGGCATCTCGGTCTGGGCAATGTTCAGTTCCTTGCGGCCCCAAGCTGCAAGGCTCAGGTCAGCCACATGGAAATCCTGGGCTTTGACGGGGGCTGCCACAGCGGCTTTGACCACGGCTTTGGCGGGGGTTTTGACAACGCTCTTCGCGCGGGCTTTGGCTTGGGGTTTGACTAATTTCAATACGGCGCTCATAGATGACTCCAAAAGTAAATTTGAGAAATCACCGGCCTGCGAAAACGTGTCTTTGGGGAAAGCTCACCGCACAGACCAGTGGGTGAGCGCAGTTGATGCGGTAATTTGCAGAACAGCAAACCACGCGGCCCGAGCCTCATTCACTGGGTGTGAACTGCAACGCTCCTCGGAAGGCGATAATTCTACCTTTTCCAGATAACCGTCGTCGATAGTCTTGCGCCCAGGCCTCATTTGAGGCCACCCATGGGACAGGCGCAACCCGGCCGCACCCGTCAAAACTCATGTCTTATCTCGCCGAAACCAAGCGCCGCCGCACGTTTGCCATCATCTCCCACCCCGATGCGGGTAAAACCACGCTCACAGAAAAGCTGCTGCTGTTCTCGGGCGCCATTCAGATTGCAGGCTCGGTCAAAGCGCGCAAGGCCACGCGTCACGCCACCAGCGACTGGATGGAGATCGAGAAGCAACGGGGCATCTCGGTGGCCTCCAGCGTGATGCAAATGCTGTACCGCGACCACGTCATCAACCTGCTCGACACGCCCGGCCACAAGGACTTTTCAGAAGACACCTACCGCGTGCTCACCGCTGTGGACTCGGCCCTGATGGTGATTGATGCCGCCAACGGCGTGGAGGCGCAAACCCGCCGCCTGATCGAGGTCTGCCGCCAGCGCGACACGCCCATCATCACCTTTGTCAACAAGATGGACCGTGAAGTGCGCGAGCCGCTGGACATTCTGGACGAGATTGAGCGCGAACTGGGCATGCCTTGCGTGCCCATGACCTGGCCCGTGGGCCAGGGAAAAACCTTTGGCGGCATTATCAACCTGCGCACCGACGCCATGACCGTGTTTGAGCCCGGCAGCGACCGCGGCCCCAAAGACTTCACCACCATCCCCCTAAGCGACCAGGCCACCCTGCTCAAGCGCTTTGGCCACGAGTTCGAGACCGCGTTTGAAAGCATGGAACTGGCCACCGGCGCCTCACCCGCCTGGGACCGCGAGGCCTTCCTGGCGGGCAAGCTGACCCCGGTTTTCTTTGGCTCGGGGGTGAACAACTTTGGTGTGATGGAGGTGCTGGACGCGCTGGTGGATTTGTCGCCCTCGCCCCAACCGCGCATCAGCTCCACCCTGGTCAACCGCCAGCCGGTGGTCAAGGAGATCAAACCCGAAGACGACTTTTTCTCAGGCGTGGTGTTCAAGGTGCAAGCCAATATGGACGCCAACCACCGCGACCGCATCGCCTTTGTGCGCATGGCCTCAGGCAAGTACACACCCGGCATGAAGCTCAAAGTCATGCGCACCAGCAAAGAGCTGCGCCCCACCAGCGTGGTGACCTTCATGAGCCAGCGCCGCGAGGCGGTGGAAGAAGCCTATGCGGGCGACATCGTGGGCTTCACCACCCACGGCGGTGTGCAGTTGGGCGACACCATCACCGACGGCTCCATCAACCTGCAGTTCACCGGCCTGCCTTTCTTTGCACCCGAACTGTTCATGACGGTGGTGCTGCGCAACCCGCTGCGCACCAAGCAGTTGCAGCAAGGCCTGGCCCAGTTGGGGGAAGAAGGCGCAATCCAGGTGTTTCGCCCGGAAATTGGCGGCAACATGCTGCTCGGCGCCGTGGGTCAACTGCAGTTTGAAGTGGTGCAGCACCGCCTCAAAGGCGAGTACGACGCTGACATCCGCCTGGAGGGCTGCCAGTACACCGGCGCGCGCTGGATCACTGCCGACACCCCGGCCGAACTCAAGGCCTTTTGTGACGCCTACCCCATGCGCATGGCGCGTGACGCGGCCAACACACTGGCCTACCTGTGCACCAGCCCGTATGACGTGCGCCTGGCCCAAGAGCGCTTCCCCAAGATCCACTTTCATCCGCTGCGCGAGCACGCCGGGCTGGCCTTGCAAAGCGCGGGCTAAGCCGGTGTTGCCGCTGACCGACTGGCCGCTGGCAGACCGCCGCCAGCTCATCGGCGTCTTCACCGACATTGACGACACCCTCACCACCGAGGGCGCCATCACCCCGGACGCCCTGCAGGCGATGGCACGGCTCAAGGCCGCGGGCCTGCATGTCATTCCCATCACCGGGCGACCTCTTGGGTGGAGCGAGCCCTTTGCGTGGGGTGACGCTGCGCAGGGCATCGCCCCCTGGCCGGTGGATGCCATCGTGGCCGAAACAGGGGCTGCAGCCGTTTTCTTAAGCCATATTGACCTCCAGCCGGCGCATTCATTGCCTCAGGAGCTATCAAAAATATACCAATCCGGTGCCGCTACCCGGGCGCTCAACACCACCCGCATGCAGGCCGTGGCCCGCCAAGTACTGCATGAAGTACCTGGCGCCCGGCTGGCGCAAGACTCAGCCGGCCGCGAGACCGACATTGCCATTGACCACAGCGAATTCACGCACCTCGCCCCGGAGCAGATCGCCCACACCATCCGGATCATGCAGACGGCGGGCATGACCGCCACAGTCAGCAGCATCCACATCAACGGTTGGTTTGGCGAGCACAACAAACTCGTGGGCGCGCGCTGGATCGTCGCTGAGCTGTTCGGGCGGGACCTGGATGCCGAGCGCCACCGCTGGGCCTTTGTAGGGGACTCGACCAACGACCAGGTGATGTTTGGGCATTTTGAACACAGCGTGGGCGTGGCCAATGTGCGCCGTTTCGAGGCGCAACTCGCCCATAAGCCGCGCTACATTGCCCAGGGTGCGCGTGGCGCCGGGTTTGCCGAGGTCGCTACAGCGATTCTTGAGGCCAGGCAAACGTGATACCTTGCGGTTCCCGCCCCAGCCCTTTCAAGCCCAGTCTTCGAGACAATCAAGCTCATGTTTTTTGCCACTGATCTCGCCACTGTCACCCACGGCATCCAGCTCGCGGTGGCCCCGGTGTTCCTGCTCACCGCCGTGGCCGCCATGATCGGCACCGTGGCCGGGCGGCTGGCGCGCATCATTGACCGCGCCCGCCTGCTGGAGAACCAGATTGATGCGGCGCCGGCCGCCAACCCCATGACGACGGACTACGCCGAACTCGGCCAGTTGCGTGCGCGGGGCAGCTTGGTCAATGGCTGCATCACCCTGCTGACCTTGTGCGCCATTTTGATCGGGTTAACGATCCTGGCACTGTTTTTGGGCGAAACCACCGAGATGCAGATCCCCAGGCTGGCCACCATCGCTTTCCTGTCCAGCATCACCTGCTTTTTGCTGGCGCTGTTGTGCTTTTTGGCGGAGACGCTGTTGGCCACGCGAATCCTCAAATTCGCGCGATCCCGAGCGCCTTGAGACCGCCCCCGAACGCGGTTTATTGCGCCTTCAACAGGCCCAGCTTTTCAACCAGGGCTTTTTCACGCGCAAAGGTGTCTGCGGCAAACTTGCCGTAAGCCGCAGAACTCATGTACGTGGGCACCATGTCGTAGCGCGCCAGCGCGGTTGTATAGCTCTCTTGCTCCATGGCGGCTTTGAACGCATCGTGCAGGCGCTTGACCACGTCGGCCGGCGTGCCGCGAGGCGCACCAATGCCAAAGGGGGAGTTTTGCACCAGACCCAGGCCCAGCTCCTTGAGCGTTGGCGCCTGCGGAAACTTGGCCAGGCGCTGCTCGCCCCAAGTGTTGAGCACGCGCAACTTGCCGGACTCAACCAAAGGCGCAAAACCAGTGGAATCGGCCGCCGACATGATCCTAAATTCCTCAGTTACCCCGTCGCCGGGAGGAGCGGCTGCGGGAAGTTTGACT
>CAZBKX010000271.1:0-2834 GCA_964492535.1 uncultured Rhodoferax sp.
CATGCCCACCCGACCCAGGGCTTGCTGGATATGTACACCATCCGGCATTTCAAGAAAGACTTTGCCAACCTCACGGTGGCCATCGTGGGCGACGTGCTGCACTCCCGGGTGGCCCGCTCCGACATTCACGCGCTCACCACACTGGGTTGTGCCGAGGTGCGCGTGGTCGGGCCCAAAACGCTGGTGCCCTCCGACATGGCCCAGATGGGCGTGCGCGTGTGCCACACCCTGGAGGAAGGCATCAAGGGCTGCGACGTGATCATCATGTTGCGGCTGCAAAATGAGCGCATGAACGGCGCGTTGTTGCCATCCAGCCACGAATTTTTTAAGAGCTATGGCCTGACGCCCGAAAAACTGCTGCTGGCCAAGCCGGACTGCATCGTGATGCACCCCGGCCCGATCAACCGGGGTGTGGAGATAGATTCCGCCGTAGTGGATGGCAAGCAAAGCGTGATCCTGCCGCAGGTGACTTTTGGCATTGCGGTGCGCATGGCCGTGATGAGCATCGTGGCAGGAAATGAGGCCTGATATGACAACGCAAACAAAGCTTTTGATCCAGGGCGGCCGGGTCATCGACCCCGCCAGCGGCATGGATACCCTGGCCGATGTGGCCCTGGCTGATGGGACGGTGCTGGCCATCGGCAGCATTGCGGCCGATTTTCAGCCGACCCAAATCATTGATGCCACGGGCTGCCTGGTCATCCCCGGTTTGCTGGATTTGGCCGTGCGCCTGCGTGAGCCGGGCCTGGAACACGCCAGCATGCTGGAGTCCGAGATGGCAGCGGCCGTGGCCGGGGGCGTGACCAGTCTGGTCTGCCCGCCCGACACAGACCCCGTGCTGGATGAGCCTGGGTTGGTGGAAATGCTGCGATTTCGGGCCGAGAAGCTCAATCAGTGCCATGTTTACCCGCTGGGGGCCCTGACCCGCAACCTCAAGGGCGAAGCGCTGACCGAGATGCTGGAGTTGACCGAGGCCGGTTGTGTGGCCTTCAGCCAGGCCGAGGTGCCCCTGACCAACACGCAGGTGTTGCAGCGCGCGTTGCAGTACGCCAGTACCTTTGGCTACGCAGTCTGGCTGCGTCCACAAGAGTATTTTTTGGGTCGCGGTGTGGCGGCCAGCGGCGCGCTGGCCACGCGGCTGGGCCTGAGTGGCGTGCCGGTGATCGCCGAGACGATTGCCCTGCACACCATCTTTGAGTTGATGCGCGCCACCGGTGCCCGGGTGCATCTGTGCCGGCTCAGCAGTGCGGCCGGCGTGGCGCTTGTGCGCCAGGCCAAGCTCGATGGTTTGAAGGTGACCTGCGACATCAGCATCAATTCCCTGCACCTGACCGATGCCGACATTGGTTTCTTTGACAGCCGGGCCCGCCTCAACCCGCCTTTGCGCCAGCAGCGCGACCGGGATGCGCTGCGCGCGGGCCTGATGGACGGCACGATCGACGCGCTGGTGTCGGACCACACCCCGGTCGATGAGGACGCCAAGGCACTGCCGTTTGCTGAAAGTGAAGCCGGCGCCACCGGGGTGGAGCTGCTCTTGAGCCTGGCTTTCAAATGGAGCCAGGACAGCGGTGTGGACCTCAAGCGGGCGCTGGCTGTGGTCACCCACGGCCCGGCGGATGTGCTGGGGGCCTCCTTGGGCAAACGCCAGGGCCGCGTGGGTCGGCTGGCAGTGGGTGGTTTGGGGGATGTGTGTGTATTTGATGCCAGTGCCGCTTGGACCGTGGCGCCTGAGGCCTTGCGCAGCCAAGGTAAACACACACCGTTCTCGGGCTACGAATTGCCCGGGCGTGTACGCTGCACCATCGTGGGCGGACAGGTGGCGTTTCAATCGGTATGAATTGGCTGCGCGTGCGCGCAGTCGCCTGCTGGCGTTTGGTGCGCGTGCTGACCCATATTTTGGGTGGCATCTGGACCATTCTGACCTTGTTTCCAAGGCTCTCCAGCGAGCAGCAAGAAATGCAGGTTCAGGCCTGGGCTTCTGCCATGTTGGGCCGTTTTGGCATCCATCTGATTGTTCAGGGGCAGGCCCCCTTGGGTGGGCCGGTGCTGTTGGCTGCCAACCATATTTCCTGGCTGGACATTGTGGTAATTCACGCGGCCAGGCACTGCCGCTTTATCTCCAAAGCCGAGTTGCGTCACTGGCCGCTGGTGGGCGTGTTGGCTAGCGGGGCCGGCACCCTGTTCATTGAGCGGGAATCCCGTCGGGACGCCATGCGGGTGGTGCACCACATGGCCGAGCGGCTGCGGGCTGGCGATGTGCTGGCCATTTTTCCGGAGGGCACCACCAGCGACGGTGTGAGCCTGCTGCCTTTTCATGCCAACCTCTTTCAGGCCGCCATTTCGGCCGATGCGCCAGTGCTGCCCATGGCCTTGCGCTTCGTGGACGCTGCCACGGGCGAACTCAGCCTGGCGCCGTGTTACATCGGCGATGACACGCTGATCGGCTCCATGTGGCGCACGCTGTGCAGTCCCGGAATTTCGGCAGTGCTCACCTTTGGGGAGCCGCAGCGGGCACAAGGCCGGGACCGCAGGGCCTGGGCGGCTGATTTGCAGTTGGCTGTTGAGGGCTTGAGACCCGGGTGATGGGCGTCTTGGGGCGTTATTTGCTCTTAATTTTGACTGCCTTAGTCAATCAAAACGCCGGCCACCGGCCATTATGTTCAAATTAAGGCAATTTGGGCCCGCTTGAAGCACTTGTTCCCCGGTAAGAGGGTTTTCAAGGGTCTATCCATTGTTTGGCGTGCCTGAAACCTGCTTCTTGCTTGTCTTGTGTGTTGAGTTTTCCAAAGACGCTGGAAAACTGCGTGACGTGATTTTTAACATCGCATAAAGAA
>CAZBKX010000272.1:0-1564 GCA_964492535.1 uncultured Rhodoferax sp.
TCCTCGGCGACCTCGTCAACAGAGGACCGAAATCGGCTGCAGTGCTCCGTCGCTTGCAGAACTATGGAGCGGCGGCACGTTGCCTGCTGGGCAACCACGATCTGAATTTACTGGCCATTGCATATGGAGTACGAAAACAGCATCGTAGAGACACCCTAAATTGTATTTTGGAGGCGCCAGACCGCACAGCTATGCTTGAATGGTTGCGGGCGCAACGCATGGCGATGACTGAAGCGATCGACGACCACACCGTTTTGATGGTGCATGCGGGGGTTTTGCCCTCGTGGACTTCGAATAAAACGATGTCGTTGGCTTCGGAAGTCGAGGACATGCTGACTAGCCCTGACTTGGCAAACTTTTTGCGCGAGATGTACGACGACGAGCCGAGTGGCTGGAGTGACACACTGACAGGCAGTCCCCGCCTGCGAGTCATCATCAACGCACTCACCCGACTGCGATTTTGCGACGCCCAAGGCAAAATGGAGTTCAAGTTCAAAGAGGGCGCAACCAGTGCGCCTCCGGGCTATCTGCCTTGGTTCGATGTGCCCCATCGAAAAACAGCTTCCGTGACCCTAGCATTTGGTCACTGGTCGACGCTGGGCTGGCTTGGAAGAAGCGACCTTTTGCCCTTGGACACTGGCTGCGTTTGGGGTGGTTGCCTCAGCGCCATGCGCATCGCCGGACAAGGCCCGGGCAAACCGCTGGTTCAAGAATTAATTCAAGTCAAGTGTGACATGGCCCAAAAGCCCGGCTGATTGACCGAGCCTGCCATTAATCTGCCTTGAACAGGGCGGCCACACGGCGCTTACTCTTGATATTCGCGGAAATGTTTCGCGGCCCGTGACGGGCGGCTGAAGCCTCCCAAGACGGAATACTCTCCGAAGCAGGTGTGGCCTCATAAGGCTTGTCAAAAAATGGATCACGAGAGGCTGCCACCGGTTTGGAGTAATCACGCCGAGGCGCGCGATCATTGCGGACAAACTGACCTTCCTGAGTTGCATCGCGTCCATTGCCCGATCTCGGATCGTGCCTTCGCGAGACATCCTGTGCACCTTCGGCATACATACGCCGACCATCGTTGATACGGCCCTGCGTACGAATGTCGGGAGTGTCTTCCTCGAACTCGACAGCCTCAAGTTCGATTTTCGTCTTGATGAGCTTCTCAATGTCCCCTACCAAGCGCACATCGCTTTTGGAAACAAATGTGACTGCCAACCCAGCCGCCCCGGCTCGACCGGTGCGTCCGATGCGGTGAACATAGTCCTCGGCATTGAACGGCACGTCGAAATTGAACACTGCAGGAACATCTTTGATATCGAGACCTCGCGCAGCGACGTCCGTACAGACCAGCAAATCGACATCGCCCTTCTTGAACGCATCAAGGGCCTTCAGACGCTCATCTTGGCTCTTGTCACCGTGAAGGGCTGTCGTTTTCAGGCCCTCATGCTCCAGGGAGCGTGCCAAGCGGGCACAACCCAACTTGCTATTCACAAAAACAAATGCCTGTTTCATGCCGCGTTGCTTAAGAATCTGATGCAAGGCGCGCCGCTTGTCATCATCCCCC
>CAZBKX010000273.1:0-2371 GCA_964492535.1 uncultured Rhodoferax sp.
CCATCTGCCCATCATCGCCATGACCGCCAACAACACAGCGTCTGACCGGCAAACCTGCCTGGACGCCGGTATGAATGATCATGTCGGCAAGCCCTTTGACATCAATTACCTGGTCGGTGTGATCCTCAAACACACAACCCCAACCTAGATGAGCCCAGCCACTTCTACCACCTCACGCCACGCGGCCAGCTTGCGCTCAAAACTCCAGCTCGCGTTGGCCGGGCTGGTGGAAGGCAGCTTGTAAGCGGGCACACCCAGGGCGGCGGTGTGCCGGGCATGCTTGAAGCTCTCGCCGCCGTTGTGGGCCACTGCCCTGAGCTGGGGGCACCGCAGGCGCAAACCCGCCAGGTCATTGAGCTGCGCACAGCGAATGGCGGAGTCCAGGCTGCCCTCGCGCTCGCAGGACGCGTACACGTCCCACACCCCCACACCCTGCTCCAGTAACCAATCAGTCCTGTTTTGATAGCTGTCCAGATAGTTAATACGCCGGCCAGAGGGCCAAATGGCTTGAAATATTCTCCAAAACTGGTTTTGCGGGTGTGCGTAGTACTGTTGCCTGGCCAAGGAGGCCACGCTCGGGAAACTGCCCAGTACCAACAACCGGGTGTTGCCAGAGACGAGGGGAGCGAGGCCGACAAGGTGGGGCAGCGGCTGGGCCGCGCGGGTCAATTCAGCCGTCATGGTCGCAGGCCCCCAATGGACACAAAGCGCGCAGCCGGGGCAAGGCTTCAAAGGCGTTTCGTGTGGTCGCGGCTGCCAGGACCTCCACGGCGAGTCCACGCAAGCCAGCCAGTTCAGCCCCAATGCGCGGTAACTCGGCAGGCTCATTGCGGCCCTGGGACTCGCCGGCGGCGCGCTGGGTGGCCGTTTTGTAAACCCAGTGCGGCGGCATGTCAGGGGAGTCGGTTTCCATCACGATGGCGTCCAGGGGCAAGTTGGCGGCCAGTCGGCGCAACTGCATCGCCCGCTCATAGGTGAAGGCCCCGCCAAACCCCAACTTGAGCCCCAAGCCCAGAAAAGCCTGCGCTTGCTGCTCACTGCCATTGAAGGCGTGGGCAATGCCCTGCCAGGGAGCACCGGAGGGGCCCGCCACGCTACGCAGGCCCTTGAGCAATTGATCGGCCGATCGCCGCACATGCAGGATCACCGGCAAGCCGTGCTTGCGCGCGAGCCGCAACTGCTCAACATAAAAATGCGTTTGTCGCGCGCGCAGGGGGCCCTGACACAACTCGGGCACAAAAAAATCCAGCCCGATTTCACCCACCGCCACCAGCCGGGGGTCATCGCGGTAGCGCAGCAGGCAGGCATCCAGCGTGCTTAGGTCAGCGTCCAGCGCTTTGGCCACATACAAGGGGTGAATGCCCAGCGCGTAACTGTCGCCACCGCAGTGGGCCAGCGCGCGAACGGCTTCAAAGTTGGCAACCTCCACGGCTGGCAGCACGCAGTGCACCACCTGTGCGGCAGCAGCGCGGGCTCTGACCTGAGCGACCTCCAGCCCAAACTCGGGAGCATCCAGGTGGCAGTGGGTATCGATCCAATTACTCATGCCTGAGAAATTACCACAGCCGGGCGGGCCGTGAGCAGCGCGGGAACCGCCTTACTTCTTGCGCTGCACAAACAGGTTGCGGGTGCGGTCTTCGGGGTAGGCAAAGGTCACCCCACCATTTTTAACCATGCCCATGATCAGCATGTTGCTGCTGACGGCGTCCTTGTCGTCCTTGCTGAACGGGCGCTCGTGCGTGGCAGTGACACCGTAATAGGTGCGCGGCAAGGTTTCCAGCCCGGCTTTGACGCTGGGGCCGGCCAGGTCGCCGCTGCGGATGTTCAAAATCGCGTAGGTGAGCAGATAGACCGAGTCATAGGCCTGGGCCGCGGCCATGGGCACGGTGATCTTGCTGGTCTTGTACTTGCCGGCATAGGCGCTCAAAAACGCCCTGCGCCGCTCATTGCTGGGGTCGGCAATGAAGGTTTGGGCCATCAGCGAGCCGTCGGCCGCTTCACGTGCGCCGTCAATGAAGAACGGAAACGACAAAGGCCAGGCCCCCACCTGAGTGACCTTCCAGCCCAAGGCCTGGCGGCCAAGCGCGATCACCGCATTTTCGGGACCCACCGTGTAACTGAAGATCACATTGGCCCCGGCCGCTTGCGCGGCCTTGAGCTCGGCAGTCAGGTCTTTGACGCCCAAGGCAAAGCGGGCCACATGCACCGGCTTGAGTTTTTTGGCTTTCAGCGCCTTGACCACGTCCTGCAAACCAGCCTCGCCATAGGCGCTGGTGTCGGCAAAAATAGCCACCTTGGTCCAACCGCGCGACACGATGTCATCCACCACAAACGGGGCCTGAATCGCGTCTCGCGCCGAGGTTCTGAAAAT
>CAZBKX010000274.1:0-2184 GCA_964492535.1 uncultured Rhodoferax sp.
AGACCCGGGAGCCCGACACGCTGGACCTGGCCACGTTGATGGCCGCCAGCAGCGACTACTTCACCACCGTGGCCACCCGCCCGGATGACCCCGCCCTGCTGCATTTCACCAGCGGTACCACGGGCACACCCAAAGGCGCGCAGCACGTGCATGGCGCCGTGGTGACCCACTACGCCACAGGCCGCTATGCCCTGGACCTGCACCCCCAAGACCGTTACTGGTGCACCGCCGACCCCGGCTGGGTGACAGGCACCTCCTACGGCATCATTGCGCCGCTGTTGCAGGGCGTGACCTCCCTGATTGACCGGGAAGAATTTGACGCCGAGCGTTGGTACACCTTGCTGGAGCAGGAGCGCATCAGCGTCTGGTACACCGCGCCCACAGCCATTCGCATGCTCATGAAAGCGGGCCTTGAGCTGGCCCGGCGCCACAGCTACCCGGATCTGCGCTTTGTGGCCAGCGTCGGCGAGCCGCTCAACCCCGAGGCCATATGGTGGGGCAAAGATGCGCTGGGCCTGCCGATCCATGACAACTGGTGGCAAACCGAGACCGGCGGCATCATGATTGCCAACACCCCGGCCTTTGACATCAAACCCGGCTCCATGGGGCGTCCGCTGCCCGGTGTGGAGGCCTGCATCGTCGAACACCTGGAGGCACCGGGCGAGCCGCCCCGGGTGCGCGTGATCAGCGAGCCTGATGTCGAGGGAGAACTGGCGCTCAGGGCCGGCTGGCCCTCGATGTTTCGGGGCTACCTCAACAACGAGACCCGCTATGCCAGCAGCTTTTGCAATGGCTTGTACCTGACCGGCGACCTGGCCCGCCGGGACGCCGATGGCTACTACTGGTTTGTGGGCCGGGCCGATGACGTCATCAAGTCGGCGGGCCACCTGATCGGGCCGTTTGAGGTCGAGAGTGTGCTCATGGAGCACCCGGCCGTGGCCGAGGCTGGCGTGATTGGCAAGCCCGACGCCATGGTGGGCGAGATCGTGAAGGCTTTTGTATCCCTGAAAAACGGCTACCAGCCGAGCGAGACGCTGCGCATGGATATTTCAGCCCACACCCGCAAGCGTCTGGGGGCGGCCGTGGCACCCAAGGAAATTGCATTTTTGCCCGTGCTGCCTCGCACCCGCAGCGGCAAGATCATGCGCCGGCTACTCAAGGCTCGCGAGCTCGGCCTGCCTGAAGGTGACACCTCTACCCTGGAGGCCGGCGCATGAGCAAGATGCACGTTCCCGCCCCACCCCACGGGCCGGTGCCCTGGGACAAAACCCTGGCGCAGGCGGTACTGCTGGACATGCTGCGCATCAGGCGCATGGAAGAAAAAGCCGCTGAGTTGTATGGCGAGCAAAAGATACGGGGTTTTTTGCACCTCTACATTGGCGAGGAAGCCGTAGCCACCGGTGCCCTGCGGGCACTGACCCCAGACGATAACGTGGTGGGCACTTACCGGGAACATGGCCACGCGCTGTTGCGTGGTGTGCCCATGAACGCGATCATGGCCGAGATGTTTGGCAAGCAGGACGGCTGCTCTCGCGGGCGGGGCGGCCTGAGCGCCTGCTTCTTTGGGGAAGGTGCCATGGCCGAGGGCGCTTTTCATGAGGCCATGAACCTGGCGGTGCTTTGGCAACTGCCCGTGCTGTTTTGTTGCGAAAACAACTTCTACGCCATGGGCACGGCCTTGGAGCGCTCAGAGGCCCAAACCGACTTGTGCGTCAAAGCCGGCGCCTACGGCCTGCCCACCGTGCGAGTGGATGGCATGGATGTGGTGGCAGTATTGCAGGCGGTGCAAGCTGCCGCCGACACCGTGCGCCAGGGCGGCGGTCCGGTGTTTGTGGAGTTGCGCACCTACCGCTTTCGCGCCCACTCGATGTTTGACCCCGACCTGTACCGCTCCCGCCAGGAGATCGACGCCTGGAAGACGCGCGGCCCAATCCACACCTACACCGCCCGCCTGAAGGCCCAAAGCCTGCTCACCGAAGATGAGTTCCAGGCCCTGGACGGCGCCGCGCAGCAGGAGGTCGAGGCTGCCGTGGCGTTTGCCGAAGCCTCGCCCTGGGAACCCGTGGAAGACCTGCTGCACCACGTGCATACCCCGGTGGAGACCGTCTGATGGGCCGGCGCATCAGCTACCGCGACGCGTTGCGCGAAGGGCTGACTGAGGCCCTGCAAGCCGACCCGCGCGTT
>CAZBKX010000275.1:0-2710 GCA_964492535.1 uncultured Rhodoferax sp.
ACCCAGTCCAGTACCTCCATGACGACAAACGCTGCCAGCACCCAAATAGTGAGCATGGCTAGCGTCATGTGACTGCGGCTGTTGACCACCCGGTCATACACTTCCAGCATGTAACCTGATGGCGCCAATATCAAAAGACTGGCAAACAGGCTGAACCAGGCGGCTTGCTTGAACTGGGGCTTCAGGTCGCCAATGGCCTTGCGCAACTCTGTCTGGGGTTTTTTGGGATTCATTGGGCCTCCTCGACCATCACATACTCAGGAACTTCAGCGCCACTGGACTCCACGGGCTCTGACGCCTGCTCATCCTGGGTGTCACTGAATAAAAAAGACAACTCAAACAAACCATCTGCACGGCGCGACATGACGATTTCACGCAGCTTTTTCTCTTTGAAACTGACCTCATCCTCGGGCTTGAGAGCCAGGGCAAAGCGCATGCGCCCGTCCAGCGTGTACATGGACAGCTGCCCGGCCTTGACACTGAGGGTATGGCGGTCAAAGTACACGGGACAGTTGTCAGCAAAACGCACCAGAGGCAGTGGCTTGTCACCCAAACGCGCCAAATTCAGCGGACTTTGGGGGTGCTGAAACAGCATGCGGCAAGTGCGCGACACCGAGTAGATGGCGTTACATACCATTTGGGAGCCCATGTCTGGAAAACGCTCACGCAGGCTGCGGTACATGAGGTGGTGCAGGGCCACACGGTTCCAGACCTTGGTTTGCTGAACGACCGGCGCCAACGCATTGCACACCTGTGCAAAGGCGACCTGCAAAGCAAGCAGACGAGCCAATTGTTCGGCGGTGGTGTTCAGCGGGATGCGCAACGCAAAGTTCATATAGGAATAATTCTAGCAGCACTGCATATATGAATTTTTTGTTGTTTGATTGATACAAACGCAAAGCCGGATTAACGCCCGCTGGCATCATGCCCCCATGCACACGCCCCGCGCCCTGCCCGCAGACCTTCCCCCGCTCATCGCCGCCCTGCTGGACCCCCACCGCTACCCGGGTGCGGTGCAACAGGTGGACTTGGTGCAAACCCATATCAGTTGGGTGCTGCTGGCCGGGGACTTTGCCTACAAGATCAAACAACCTTTGAAGCTGCCGTTTCTGGACTTCAGCACCCTGGCGCTGCGCCAGCTGCGCTGCGAGGACGAGTTGCGCCTGAACCAGCGCTTTGCGCCCGACATTTACCTGGAGGTGGTGGGCATCTTCAACACACCGCAGGACCCCCAGTGGGCTGGCACCGGCGCGCCCATTGAGTATGCGGTGAAGATGCGCCGCTTTGACGAGGCGGCCCGGCTGGACCGGGTGTGTGCCCGGGGCGAACTGCAGCCCCAGCATCTATCAGACCTGGCCGCAACACTGGCGGCGTTTCACGAGGCGGCGGCGGTTGCTCCTGCGGAGTCGCACTTTGGTTCGCCGACACAAATTGCCGCGCAGGCGCAGGACAATTTTGAAGACCTCGCAAGCGCCCTGCCCGATGCCGACTGGCCCGCCCGCCTACGCGGCTTGCGGTGCTGGACGCAGGCCCAGATGGCGCTGCTGACACCTGTGATGCAGGCGCGCCAGCGTTCGGGCCGGGTACGGGAATGCCATGGCGACCTGCACCTGGCCAATATGGTGCTGCTGGATGGGCGGGTGCGTTTGTTCGACTGCATCGAGTTCAATGAGAACCTGCGCTGGATGGATGTGGCGAGCGAGATCGCCTTCACCTACACCGACCTGCTGGCCCACGGGCAGCCCAGGCTGGCGGGCTGGTTGGTGAACGAGTACTTAAGCTACAGCGGCGACTATGAGGCCGCGCAGGTGTTGCGGTTTTATGCCGTGTACCGGGCGATGGTGCGAGCCAAGGTGGCCGGCATTCGGGTCCGGCAGACGGGGCCAGCCGCTGTCAACGATTTACAGGAGGTGCAGGCGTATGTGGCGCTGGCTGAGCGGCTGGCTGCTCCGCCGGCACCCCGGCTGGTGATCACGCATGGCTTGTCGGGCTGCGGCAAAACGGTGGCGTCCACCGCGCTGCTGCAAAGCGACTTGCGCGCAGCCACGTTGCGGCTGCGCTCGGATGTGGAGCGCAAACGATTGTTCGGCTTGAACGCCACGGCCCGCAGCGGGAGCCCTGACACAAGTACCCGCGCCAGCGGCCCAAACGATGGCCTCAATCAAGGCATCTACACGCCCCAGGCCCACCGACGCACCTTTGGGCACCTGCAGGACATCGCTCAGAAGCTCTTAAACGCGGGTTGGTCGGTGATTGTGGATGCCACCTTCTTGAGGCAGGCCGATCGGGCGGTTTTTGAAGCACTGGCCCAAGATGCCGGCGTGGCCTTCGGTATCCTGGCGCCCCAAGCCACGCCAGCGCAACTGCGAGAACGCATTGAGGCGCGCCATGCCTTGGGGCAGGACGCCTCGGAGGCCACGCTGGAGGTTCTGGCGCAACAAACGCAGGTCCTGGAGTCGTTGACTGCGGATGAACGCCAGCATCTTGTGACCATGCCCTGACGCCCAAGAGGCATTGACGCCAACTTCACCCACCGCGCCAACCACGCCAACGGCCGCACACGCCAGACAGTCACCCCCAGCGCGGGGCGGTGTCGGCCTTGAGTTGCCGCCGCAGTTCGGCGTAATCGGGCACCACGGAACGTACAGTGTCCCAAAAGCGCGGGCTGTGGTCCATCACCCGCAAATGGCTCAACTCGTGGGCCACCACG
>CAZBKX010000276.1:0-1545 GCA_964492535.1 uncultured Rhodoferax sp.
AGGCTCGTATCCTGAAGGGCATCGAAGAATTCAACTCCGCACCTGTCGTTTTCCGCTGGAATAAATTCGACCTCGGTCTGGCATGATATGTAATGCTATTGATGGAACTAACTACTAGAACTCAAGCTCAAGCTCTAGTCCAGCCTCGTCACCTCAGCTATGGGCCCGCGCCGGGCGCCATCTCGGCGCGTTGAATCAACTCAATCTTGTAGCCATCAGGATCGGTCACGAACGCAATCACCGACTTGCCGCCTTTGACTGGCCCGGCTTCGCGGGTCACGTTGCCGCCAGCTGCCTTGATGTTGTCGCAGGCGGCGTAAACGTCAGGCACACCCAGTGCCACATGGCCGAAGGCGGTGCCCATCTCGTAGGACTCCACGCCCCAGTTGAAGGTCAGTTCGATTTCGGCGTGCTCCGGGTTGCTGCCATAGCCCACAAAGGCGAGGGTGTATTTGTACTCGGGGTTTTCCGAGGTGCGCAGCAGCTTCATGCCCAGGACCTGGGTGTAGAAGTCAATGGAGCGTTGAAGGTTGCCAACGCGCAGCATGGTGTGTAGAAATCTCATGTGGGCATTGTGTCGCAAGTTGTGATGCCGGGCGGGTGGAAGAGGGCATTCGCAACTGGCTCTGCAGTGAGCGATCCGCTGGGTATCTCATGCCCGTAACACTTTAGAAAAAGACTCCCGCACCATGAAAACGAAAGCCGCCTTCGGCTGGAAAGCAGGCCAACCCCTGAGCATTGAAATTTAGCCTTGCAAGGCCCCAACAAGTTCGGCGAAGTGCTCGTCGAGATCAAAGCCACTGGCATCTGCCACACCGACTACGAAGCGCTGAGTGGCGCAGCCCCCGAAGGCATCTGTCCGGCCATTTTGGGCCACGAGGGCGCGGGCATTGTGGTGGAGTCTGCTCAGGCGTGACCACGTTGCAAAAAGGCGATCACATCATCCCGCTTTAGACGTCGCAGTGCCGCCAGTGCAAGTTCAGCCTCTCTCGCAAAACCAATGTGTGCCAGTTGATTCGCGACACGCAAGGCAAGGGCCTGATGCCCGATGGAAGTAGCCGCTTCAGCCCGAATGGCGAGCCGATCTTTCATGACATGGGCACCAGCACCTTCAGCAACTACACGGTGGAGCCCGAGATTTCGCTGGCCAAAATCTGAAAGGACGCGCCGTCTGACAAGGTTTGCTAGATCGGCTGCGGTGTCACCACCGGCGTTAGCGCGGTGCTGTTCACCGCCAAGGTGGAGGCCGGCACCAATGTGGTGGTGATTGGCCTGGCCCGGTGTCGGCGGTGCTGTATTTAGCGGGGCTGATCTGCAATGAGGAAACCTTCATGGTCAAGGCCGGGGCCCAAGCCCGGGTTGCCGAGTTGGGCCTGGCCTGATTGCGCCCGATATCAGCCCGCGCGGCGCTGCGTTGCCGGGCGAGGCCGAGAGCTGGGACTTTGGCGTGGGCGCGGGGTTTTACCTGGACGCCACGGCGGAGCCTTGGGCCAAGCATGACCGGACGGGGAGTTACCTCATCGCCGAGTTGTTGCCATTTGATGG
>CAZBKX010000277.1:0-11044 GCA_964492535.1 uncultured Rhodoferax sp.
TGCGCGACGCGTGGCCCAAGCCATCAATACCCGCTTTGGGCAAGGCGTGGCCCGTGCCAAGGATGGGCGCACGATTGAAGTCAACGCGCCGCCAGAGTCCCACGACCGCGTGGCCTTCATTGCCGAAATGGAAGAGCTGCCGCTGGAGTCGTCTCGTCCCGCAGCCAAGGTCGTGATCAACTCGCGCACGGGGTCGATCGTGCTCAACGGTGCAGTCACTTTGGGCGAATGCGCTGTTGCCCACGGCAACCTGTCCATCAGCATCACCACGACGCCCCAAGTCAGCCAACCCAACGCCCTGAGTACGGGCGGCCAGACGGTGGTGACCGAGGTCAGTGACATCAAGATTCGCCAGGAGCCGGGCATGTTGATCCAGATGCCGGTGGCAACGCAACTGGCTGACGTGGTGCGCGCGCTCAATTCACTGGGCGCTACACCACAAGACTTGCTGGCTATTTTGCAAGCCATCAAATCAGCTGGCGCGTTGAATGCGGAGTTGGAGGTGATCTGATGAGCTACGGCAGCCAAATTCCATCGGCCTCCCAGGCGCTGGCCGCAGATGCCCGGTCGCTCAGCACGCTCAAATTGGAAGCTGGCAAAAACACGCCCGCAGCCATCAAGGAAGCCGCCAAGCAGTTTGAGTCGTTGTTCATGCGCGAACTCATCAAAAGCATGCGCGAAGCCACCATGAAGTCCGGCATGATGGACAGCCCCGGTGGCGACCTGGGCACCGACTTGCTTGACCAACAGTTTGCAGTGCAGATGTCCGGCCAGCCCGGGGGCTTGTCTGATTTGATTGCGGCCCAACTGTCGCGCCAAATGGGCGGCGTGGAGGCGGGCACTGACGCAGCCTTCAAAAAATCAGCCGCCAACACCACCAGTGCGCTGAGCCGTGCCTCAAGCTTGGCAGCCTATGGTGCGCAGGCGAGCACAGCCGCACCGCGCCCTCTCACCAGCCAAAGTAATTTTGTGGAACGCCACGCCGCCGCCGCCGCTGCGGCTGAAAAATCCAGCGGCATTCCCTCTGGCTACATGCTGGGCCAGGCCGGCCATGAAACCGGTTGGGGCAAATTCGAGATCAAAAAAGCAGGCGGCGCGCCCTCGTTCAACCTGTTCGGCATCAAAGCCGGCGCAGGCTGGACCGGCAAAGTAGCTGAAGTCACCACCACGGAATATGTCAACGGCGTGGCCAAAAAGACCGTGGCCAAGTTTCGGGCTTATGACTCCTATGAAGACTCCTTCAAGGACTACGCCCGATTGATCACCACAGCACCCCGCTATGCCCAAGCCAGCAAACAACTGGACTCACCACAGGCTTTTGCAAACGGACTACAAAAAGCAGGCTACGCCACCGACCCCAATTACGCAGCCAAGCTGAGCAGGGCCATTGACACCACGCTGCGCCTGCAGCGGGCTCAAACCTGAGGTACTGACCCATGGGCGGACTCCTCAGCGTCGGCACCCGTGCCCTGCAAGCCAACCAGGTGGCCTTGCAGACGGCGGGCAACAACATTGCCAATGTCAACACGGCCGGATATTCACGCCAGACGGTGTCCATGGGCTCGGTGCTGGGACAGTACACGGGTGCGGGCTACATTGGCAAAGGTGTGGAGGTGGTCACCATCAAGCGCGAACTGAGCGCCTTCTTGACGACCCAATCCGCCTTGGCGGGTGCCACACAAGCAGGAGATGCCGCTCGCGCCAGCAAACTGCAACAGTTGCAGGAGATATTTTCAGGGGGCGCCAACGGGCTGGGCGCTGCGGTGAGCGACATGCTCAATGCCTTCTCGGATGTGGCGAGCGCCCCAACCGACTTGACAGCGCGCGCCGTCGTACTGACCCGGGTGGACGAAACGGCATCACGCATGCGCACAGCCTCACAACAGCTCGACGACTTTCAGCAGGGCCTCACGCAAGAGCTGAATCAGAACATTAACCGAATCAACGATTTGGCGACCAGCATCGCCGACGTGAATGAGCTCATCGCGCGGGCTCAGGGCTCGGGACAACCCCCCAACGATTTACTGGACCGGCGCGAGCAAATGGTGCGTGATCTAAACAAATACGTGCAGACCACCTCGATACCCGCCGATGACGGCACCATGGGCATTTTTATCGCAGGGAGCCAAGCCTTGGTGCTGGGCAACAAAGCCTCCGCTGTGTCACTCACCGCCGATGCCTTTGGCGTCAAAAACCAGAAGCTAGCCATCACCCGAGATGGTCAATCCACCACCATGGATGAAAACATGCTGGGTGGCGGTGAGGTGTCAGGGTTATTGCGCTTTCAGAACGCCGACCTCGCCGAGGGGCGCAATCTGCTGGGCCGCTTCACAATGGCCGTCACCGCCAGCATGAATGAACAGCATGGGCTGGGGCTGGATCTGGATGGCAAAGCAGGGGGCAATCTATTCAGCACTATTGACATCAGTGGCAATGTGCGGGCCGGTGTGAACAACAGTGGCACCAATAGCATCACCTTGGTGGTGAGTGACAAGACAAAATTGGTGGCATCGGACTACGAAGTGAGTTTCTCGACCGCCACGGGTGGCACGGTGACGCGCCGGTCGGACGGGGTAAAAACAGCCTTCTCGTACACCCCCAACGCTGCGCCCGCCCCTGCCGCTGGCACCTTTAATTTCCTCAATCCCGCTGATAACCAATATAACCTGACATCCATTGATGGTCTCTCTCTGAGTACAGTCCCCGGGTCTGCCCACATCATCGGCAACAGCTTTCTGGTCAGTCCGTTCAGTACGTCGGCAAACAGCATCAGAAGCGAATTCTCTTCACCGCGGGCACTGGCTGTAGCCAGCGCGGTCGCCGGGAGAATGGGCAGCGCCAATACGGGCAGCTTGCAGTTCGCTTCGCTCACAGCGCGGACGAACCCTCCCACCAATGTTCCAGTGGTGATCACGTTCACAGGTGCCAACACATACACACGCAGCGACTATGTGGGCGCTTTAAGTCCTTTTACCTACACCTCCGGCCAAGTCATCGAGGGTTCGGTGCCAGCGACAACGCCTTTGAGTCAGTGGTCCCTCAAGCTGCAGGGGACTCCAGCAAACGGGGACACATTCACAGTGCAGGCTCAGCCTGGCGCCTACCAAAACAGCAACGCCGGCAATGCCGGTGCCATGATGGATTTGCGCGATATGACGCTGTTCGACGGCGCGAAACTGACCGACGGCTACGCAGCCCTGATTGCCCAGGTCGGCATTCGCACCCAGAGCGCCAACTATGCGGCCGAGGTGTCAGGCGCCATTGCAGCCAACCTGGAGACCGAGCGAACCGGCGTCGCTGGCGTGAATCTGGACGAAGAAGCTGCCAAGCTGCTCCAGTTTCAGCAGGCCTACCAGGCCTCGGCCAAGATGATCCAGATTGCCCAAAGCATCTTTGACACCCTGATTCAGACCCTGGCCCGCTAAGGCACGGCCCGCTGGAGTAAACACCATGACCTCTATTAACCGTCTCGCCACCGCCAACACCTATGACAACGCGCTGCGTAACATCACCCAGCGGCAGTCCTCCTTGTCCAGCTTGCAAGAAAACCTAACCTCAGGCAAGCGGGTCGTTCGGGCCAGCGATGACCCAAGTGCCGCGGCACAGGCCGAACGCGCGCTGACCCGCATGAGTCGCATCGTCACCGACCAGCGCGCGCTGGCATCACAAGCCAACTCCATTGCCATGGCCGAGAGCACCTTGGGTGACGTGACCAATGCGCTGCAAAGCTTTCGGGAATTGGTGGTGAGTGCCGGCAACGGCACGTTCACCCAGAAGGACCGTCAAACTGTTGCGCTGCAACTTCAAGGGCTTCGTGACCAGATTTTCAACCTTTCGAATCAAAAAGACACCAACGGGCAGCCCTTGTTCAGTGCGCTGGGCAGTGCGTTGGCGCCGTTTGTGGGTCCAGCGACAACCTCCCCGGACTACCAGTTCAATGGGCTTCCGGGTCAGACAGCAAGCCAGGAAGTGGCGATTCCTTTTGCTTTGGACGGCGACAGCGCCTTCATGCTGCAGGTTGCGCGCGATGGCGCTTACAACATCACCACGAGTGGACCGAGCGCCATTGGGTCCACGCCCCTGAGGGTCAACGTGGCGTTGACTAATCCGCCTGCGCCTGTAAACGATTCGACCTACAAAATCAGCATCACGTCGGTCGCACCAGGCACTCTGCCCAATACCAGCACAGCCGTTTATACGCTGGAGACAACAACCTCCGGCCCAACCCCGGTCACCACACTTCAAGCCGGCCTCACCGTCACCGACTACCCCACAGGAACCTTGGACATACCCGTTCCTGGGCGTATCGTGACTATTGCGGGAACACCCGTCGCTGGTGACACAGCGACGCTTAAACCCAGTGTCAGTATTTTTAGCGTCATGGACCAAGCCATTCGGGACATCGGGTCCGCCACTAGCAACGCTGCGGCCAGCCAGGCCGTCGGTCAGGCGCTGGGCAACCTCGACATCAGCGCCAGTCGCGTCTCTGCCGTGCGAGGGCTGGCGGGCGAGTTGCTTAATCGGGCAGACCGCATCGGCGCCAATCAGGACAAGCGCAGCATCCAGCTTGAAGCCGACCGCTCCCGCGCCGAAGACATCGACATGGTCAAAGGTATCTCGGACTTCCAGAACCAGCAAACCGGCCACCAGGCAGCGTTACAGTCCTACGCCCAGATGCAAAAATTATCTCTCTTCAACTACATCGGATAAGTCATGGGTTCCACTGTTCTTGGCAGTGTGTCTCTGGGTTACCAGTTGATCTGGAATCAGCTGCGCCAGCTCAGCGGCGTCCAGCTGTTTGTCGGCGCGCAAAACGCAGCGCGCATTGATGCGGTCCATCTCCTGAGCGCTCTGGATGAGGTCTGGTCCGAACAGGCGCCGATTCTGATTTTGTCGGTGCAGTCGCCCCAACTCCTGGCCGACCTGCTGGACCATGCCCCCCAGAGCAGCCCCTGGATCGAGGTACAGGCGGCTCAACTGCGGGACCCCGCTCTGGCCGAGCGGGTTCGCCGGGCGCACCAGCGCGGTCTGCGCATGATCTGGCGCGGTGAGCCCGGCGCGCGGCCCAGCGTCGGACTCGCTGCCTGTTTTCTGCACCCCATGGTGACCCTGACGCCTGAAGAGGCTCTGACCGGCTTGCGGGTGTCCTTGCGCAAATACCACGGGGACGAGACATCCCTCCCCTTGCAACTCAAGAGCCCGGTTGTCGCGGGGCAGATTTACGAATCTGTGGCCAGCCGGGTCTTGACCGAGCATTGCCTGGATCAGCAAGGCGCCTGGGGTGTGGCGGGCTGGCCCATGGACGACGTGCTGCATGGCTACCGGCACAAGCGAATCCAGCCGGGCCACCGCGCAGTGGTCAGGTTGATTGAAGCCGTGGACATGGATGAATCCACCGAGTGCATCGGGAAGATTTTGGGTGAAGAGCCCATCCTCACCTACCGCCTGACGCGCTACCTCAGTTCAGCCGGGCTGGGCCTGGGCACAGAGATTGGGTCGCTGCGCCACGGCCTGATGGTGCTCGGCCTCTCCAAACTTCGAGCCTGGCTGGTGGAGCAATTGCCCCAGGCCAGCAGCGACCTCAACCTGCAGCCCGTGCGCACCGCCCTGGTGGTTCGGGCCCACCTGATGGCGCAGTTGCTGGAGGCCGGTGACAGCGATGACCTCCGCCAGGAGGTATATTGGTGCGGCCTGCTCTCGCAAATGGACCTGCTGCTGGGTGAGCCACTGGCCGCCGTGCTGGGGCGCATTCCCTTGTCAGACCGGATTCGGGCGGCCCTGTTGGACCACGACGGTCCCTACTGGCCCTACCTTGAAGTCGCCACGACCCTGGAGTCACCGGCAACCCAAATCACCAACGCCATTTGCGAAAATCACCAGATGAGCCATGAGGCCGTCAACCGGGCCCTGCTGGCCACCCTGTCTCACGCGCGGCTGCGCCCAGCCAAAGGACTCTTGCTGGTCTGAGTTCACATCTGATCCCGCAGCCTGACAAAAACCTGCCAGAACTGCGCGTCCTGGGTGGTGCAAAAGTTGATGCGCATGAGGGTGCCCGGTGCCCGGCTGGCATGAAACAGGGCGCCGGGCGCCAGCAAATAGCCCTCATCGAGCATGCGCTGCGCCAGGGCATCGGTGTCTACCCCCGTATCCACCCAGCCAAATAAACCTGCCGGTGGCGCTGCAAAGGTGCAGCCGGCGGCCAGCGCCAGCTTGACGCTGCGGGCCCGGGCGAGGTCCAGCCGGGTGCGAATGCGCTCGGCGTGGCGGCGCAACTGACCCTGGTCAATGCACCAGGCCAAGGCTTTCTCCAACAAGGCGGGGGTCGTTAGTGTCGCCAGCAACTTGGTGTCGAGCAGGCGTTCATACAGCGCGGGCGGGGCCGCCAAAAATCCCACGCGCCAGCCGGGCGCCAGAATCTTGGCAAACCCGCTCACATACATGGTGCGTTGCAGACCGTCCAGCGCGCACAGGCGGGTGGCATGCTCGGGCGCCAAGTGGCTGTAGGTGTCGTCCTCCACAATATGAAAATTGTGCGCCTGGGCCAACTGCAGCACCCGGTGCGCACTGCCCGGGCTCAGGCAAAAGCCGGTCGGGTTGTGGAACACACTGACACTCACAAACAGCTTGGGTGCATGCAGTTCGCAGTAGCGCGCCATCACCGCCAGGTCCGGCCCGTCCGCGCGGCGCGGCACCGGCAGCATGCGCATGCCCAGGGCGTCCAGTCGGGCAAATTCAATCGCCCAGCCCGGCTCCTCCACCATCACATAGTCGCCGGCCCGCAGCAGCGTGCGGCTCACAATATCCAGCGCATGCGTGGCCCCCACGGTAGTGATGATTTGTTGGGGTGTAGCGTGGATGTTCAGGCTGATGAGCTTGTTCGACAAGGACTGGCGCAAGCCCAGATCCCCGGCCGGCTCCCCATATTGCAGCGACAACGCTTGCAAAGCGCGGGTGCTGGTGACGCGCCGAATGGCCGCCGGCATGAAGCTGGTTTCCAACCAGTCGGGGGGAAACACGCCCATGCCCGGCTGGGGCTTGTCACCGTGGGCATGAAACATGCCCCGAATCAGCGCCGTGGCGTTCACAGGCACGTGCTGCGCTTCAAAGCCCCCTTTGGCGGTGTTGGATGCCAGCGGCTCAGGTCCTGAATCCATAGCACCCGAGGCAATAGAGATGACGGCCAGAGCCTTATTTCGAATAAAAAACCCTCGGTGGGGGCGCGCTTCGACCAAACCCTGCGCCAGCAACTGGTCATAGGCCGCCACCACCGTGGAGGGGCTCACGCCCTGCTGCTGCGCGCATTGGCGCACCGAAGGCAGACGGGTGCCCGGCGCCAGCAGCTGGGTCTGGATGCGCTCGGCAAAACGGGCGGCCAACTGCTCGGTGAGGGACTGTGATGAGGTTCTCAGTAACATGGGGTTCCTTGTGGGCCGGGCCGTGTTGGCAAGCCCAACCATACAGATTCAATCAATGTTTCGCCAACTGTACTGCCAGTGTGTTGGTTTGAACTATAAAGTCAAGCCCATGCACCCCCATCCCACCCCCCCCTGACGGCCGCCGAATTCACCGCCCTGCTGGTGCTCACCACCGCGTCGAGCTTCACGCCCGGACCCAATACGACCCTGTCCACCGCCCTGGCCGCCAACCTGGGAATGCGGCGGGCGCTGCGCTTTGTGGTGGCGGTGCCGGTCGGTTGGGGTTTGTTGTTCAGTCTGTGCGCCGGTGGCGTGGGCGCCATGGTGGTGGCGATGCCGCCCCTGCGCATCGGCATCCAGGTCATCGGCGTGGGCTACTTGCTGTGGCTGGCTTCCAAACTGGCGCGCACGCGCACGCTGGGGCAGGCGGATGCGGGTCAACTCAGCGTGACCTTCTGGCAAGGCGTGATGCTGCAGTTCGTCAACATCAAGGCCTGGATGCTGGCCCTGACCGTGGTGGCGGGCTGGATGGCCGGGCATGCAGATGCCGGCGCCCGTTTTGCCATCATCCTGCCGGTGATGCTGGCCTTTGGATTCTTCAGCAACCTCACCTACGCCCTGATCGGCTCGCTGCTGCGCGAGTGGCTCAGTGGCCCGAATCAGTCGGGGCGGCGGTTGCGCTGGTTCAACCGGTTCATGGCCGGGGTGCTGGTGCTCACCGCCGCCTGGATGGCCACCTTGTAACGGTGCTACACGCCATGCACAAACCTTCTCACGACATTCGCAATGGCCTGTGGCTGGGCGCCTTGGGCGTCACCATTTTTGCCCTAACACTACCCATGAGCCGCCTGGCCGTGGGCACGCCCGAGGCGCCGCAACTCTCGGGCATCTTTCTGGCGAGTGGCCGGGCCGTGATTGCCGCCATGCTGTCCGCGATTTTCTTGCTGGCCACCCGCGCGCCCTGGCCGCGCCGGGCGGACTGGCTGCCCTTGGGCGTGGTGGCGTTGGGGGTGGTGTTTGGGTTTCCGCTGTTTACCTCGATTGCCATGCGGCACGTCGAGGCGGTACACGCCAGTGTGATTGTGGGCGTACTGCCTCTGGCAACCGCCTTGGTGGGCGCCTGGCTGCACCGGCAGCGCCCCTCTGGCGGATTTTGGCTGTGCGCCGGGCTGGGCACCGCGCTGGTGGTGGCGTTTGCTTATGTGCGCTCGGGTCAAGCGGGCTTGCAACTGGCCCCTGCTGACCTGCTGTTGCTGGCGGGCATGGCCTGTGCCGCGGTGGGGTATGGCTTTGGTGCCCGCCTGTCACAGCACATGCGAGCGGACGATGTGATTTGTTGGGCGCTGCTGATCTCTTTACCGCTCAATCTGCCGCTAGCCGGCATGGAATATCCGCAAAACGCTATCAAAATTGAGGCTTGGCTGGCCTTTGGCTACGTGGCGGTGTTCTCGATGTGGCTGGGCTTTTTTGCCTGGTACCGCGGGCTGGCGCTGGGCGGCACGGTGCGGGTGAGCCAGGTGCAGCTGCTGCAGCCCTTTCTCAGCATGCTGTTTGCCATCCCCCTGCTGGGCGAATCACTTGACCTGCTGACCGCCGGTTTTGGCCTGGCCGTGATGGCCGTGGTGTTCATTGGCCGCAAAATGCCGGTCTCTGCGCCCGCCCCTGCATCCACCTCGGCACCCTCCACGCGGCCCACCTGAATAACGACAACGCAAAAACCTTCAACCTCAAGGCACACCATGAACGCTCCCCTGAACTCCACCCAGTGGCTGTTGGCCCGCCGCGCCGCCAAGATGAACCCCTCGGTCATCCGCGAGATCCTCAAGATCACCGAAAAGCCCGGCATCATCAGCTTTGCGGGTGGCCTGCCCTCGCCCAAGACCTTTCCCGTGGCCGAGTTTGAAGCCGCCTGCGCCAAGGTGCTGCGCGACGACCCGCATGGCGCGCTGCAGTACGCAGCCAGCGAAGGCTTTGGCCCCCTGCGCGAGCAAGTCGCCGCCATGCTGCCCTGGGCCGTGGACCCGGCGCAAATTCTCATCACCACCGGCTCACAGCAGGGCCTGGACCTGGTGGCCAAGGTGCTAATTGATGAGGGCAGCAAGATTCTGGTGGAGTCGCCCACCTACCTGGGCGCTGTGATGGCCTTCATGCCCATGGAGCCCGAGGTGGTGAGCGTGGGCAATGACGACGAGGGCATCGACCTGGCCGACCTGCGCGCCAAAGCGCAAGACGCCCGCTTTCTGTACGTGCTGCCCAACTTCCAGAACCCCACCGGGCGCACCATGAGCGAGGCGCGCCGCGCCGCCCTGAGCGCGGAGGCCGCGCGCCTGAACCTGCCCCTGATGGAAGACAACCCCTATGGCGACCTGTGGTTTGACACCCCCCCGCCCTTGCCGCTGACCGCGCGCAACCCCGAAGGCTCGATTTACCTGGGCTCGTTTTCCAAGGTGCTGGCACCGGGCTTGCGCCTGGGCTTCATCGTGGCGCCCAAGGCGGTGTACCCCAAGCTGCTGCAAGCCAAACAGGCCGCCGACCTGCACAGCCCCGGCTTCAACCAGCGCCTGATCTCCGAGGTGATGAAAGACGGTTTTCTGGACCGCCACGTGCCCACCATCCGCGCCCTGTACAAGTCGCAACGCGACGCCATGCTGGACGCGCTGGCCCGCGAGATGCCGGTGGGCAGCGCCGACAGCACGCTCACCTGGAACGCCCCGGCCGGCGGGATGTTCCTGTGGGGCCGCTTGCCCGAAGGCATGAACGCGGTGGACCTGCTGCCCTTTGCCGTGGAGCAAGGCGTGGCCTTTGTGCCTGGCGCCCCGTTCTACGCCAGCCAACCTGACCCGCGCACCCTGCGCCTGTCGTTTGTGACGCCCAGCGTGGAGGAAATTCACCGCGGCGTGGGCTCGCTGGCCAAAGCGATCCAGGCCTATTCGGCCGGGCTCAAGCCATGATTTCGCGCCCCTTCAAGCAGGTCGATGTGTTCACCGATACAGCCTACCTGGGCAACCCGTTGGCCGTGGTGCTGGACGGCAGCGGGCTGTCGGATGACGAAATGCAGCATTTCGCCCACTGGACCAACCTGTCGGAAACCGTGTTTCTGCTTCAGCCCACGCCTGAGGGCGCTGCAGCCGGGGCCGATTACCGGGTGCGTATCTTCACCCCCGGCGCGGAGCTGCCATTTGCCGGCCACCCCACCCTGGGCAGCTGCCACGCCTGGCTGCAAGCGGGCGGTGTGCCGCGAGCACCAGCACATGTCATCCAGGAGTGCGCGGTGGGCCTGATCACCCTTCGCCGCGAAGGCACCCGCCTGGCCTTTGCCGCGCCGCCCCTCAAGCGCAGCACGCCCGACCCTGCCCTGTTGGCGCAGGTGACGGCAGCACTGGGGTTGCAGCCGGAGCAGATTCTGGCGGCCCAATTGCTGGACAACGGCCCGGTCTGGCTGGGCCTCCTGCTCGACAGCGTGGACACGGTGCTGCAATTGGTCCCCAAGCACTCAATTCTCAAGGATTTAGGCCTAAAAGTAGGTGTAGCCGGCGTATCACAATCCTCAGCCGCTACACCTTTAATAGCGCGCTCCAACCGCGAAGCCCGGGCCTTCGGACCCCGGACCGCCACGCCCGCAGCCGGCG
>CAZBKX010000278.1:0-2948 GCA_964492535.1 uncultured Rhodoferax sp.
GAAGGTTCTATAGGTTTCCGGGTCGAACATGAACAAGGCGTGCTGGTTACGGAAAAATTTGTTTGACATGATTGTAGACTCCTTCTGTGGGTTTTGTCTGAAATCATGCGGTTCCAAAGTTAACGAATGATGAGAATTGCGCAAGAAATCCTTACGGCTAACTCTTAGGGCCTACGTAATTATACGCATATTAAATGCCATTTTTATAAATACCAATAAAGAAAACTGGGCGCATATCTTTTTTAGCTTGCTATGCATTTAAAATTGTATGAAATAATGATTATAAGGGTTTGAGGGTTAGGATCGAAGAAACTCAAAATTAGGTGGCTCAGATAATGCAGACAACCTAAGTCATGGCTGCATGGAAACGTTAAAAAGGAGCTTTGATGAGCTTGCACCCTTTCCGGCGTCTGGACGATTTAGAATTGGCCCTGTATCAAAGTGAGGACGACAAGACCGAACGACGCGCCTGGGCCGACAGACGGCAATTTTCATATTCAGCGTATATCCCCGAAAGGCGAAACGGCCAGGAAAGGCGGATAGAGCCGGATGGCAACAACTCTAACCGGTCTCAATAAGCATCGCGAAACAATTAGATTTTGAGATCGGGTGTTTGATTTTTTTCTTGGCTGCTATCAACTCCTCGTTCGTTGCCCCCAAATTATCTTATGGCCTTTAGTGTGCCTTTACAAACTTCCGGGGTTCCTGCTTATGTTGCCTATCGCTATCGCATAAAAAACATTCCCCTCGACCTTGGCACTCACTGCAAACCAATTCACGATGCTTTTCAATTACGTACCCCTTACCGTTACAGACAACACAGACCATTTCAACCTCCTGGAAGAAAGCGCCTATGGAGCCATCGAAATAATCCCTTTTAGAATGCCCTTTAACAGTAAGTATCAACCCTTATACCACGTGGCCTCATATACATCGCTTTTGCAGGGTTGGAATACAGATCCTTTCGCTTAAGTGTGAGTTGCCATAATTCACGATACTGAAAACTGTTGTCCGAGAGGTGCCTATTTGTAATTTCATTGGACAACGAATCTGCTTTGCGTCTGGCCGCTATTGGTATGCCATTGCCGGAAAGCTTGGGGCAGACTACTGAGGTACAGTTCTGTTTAACGAGCAAGCTTTCCGGCATTTGTTCCGCTCACACTCCAACATAAAGGGGCACTCCACTCCCTGATCGGTTTGCCCCTGTTATTTTTGGGTCTTCCCGTGATGCCGTTATTTCACCCAGTGTCTGTTGCCATCACTAATAGATGAAGAGACGGAGAGAAAGATGCACGCACATCCGGGAAGCCGGCGCCACCAAGACCTTCCTTTTTCAAATTAACCTCGCTCTGAGCTAAAGCTCAATTTGGGTTATTTAAATGTGTTTGAAGTCAGGTGGCTCTGCTTTGTTAGAAAGCAAAAAGGGGGCCAAAATTATTCAGGTGGAATTATCGTATGGAATCAGGACGATAAGATTATACGGGGACGCAACAATAGAGAAACAAGGAAAACCCTCGTCTTGTTATGAGAAAAACATTTCACAGGATACTACTTGCGGGTAAGTATTTGTGATTGGCAGTACGGAGAAGATTTTGAGCGCGTTAGAGCTAGAGGAAGTTGTCACAGTGTTTGAAAAAAGATATCTGCGATGTTTGGGAGATAAGGGAAGATGCAGCTACGCTGTCACAATCACCGTTTTAAGGCTGACGGTTTTTCCAGTGATATATGACGGATTGGGATTCTGAAAGTTTGAGATTCCCCGTAATGGCCGATTAATCGCAGCAATTCAGAGAAAGATGAAAGGGCTTTTTTAGGGCTGAGGCGGAGGTGGCTTGTCCGGTAGCCCGGCCTTGCGCAGGGTGTCAATAGTCTTACCAACTACCGATCGATCTTTTAACAAAGATGTCCTATCGTACAACTCCAATGAGAACTTGGGGCTGATCCGCAAGACTTCGGCGGCCGCAGCACGGGCCTCTTCATCGCGGCCCATCTCAATATAGATAGAAGCCAGGGCCGCATGAACCCAAAAATCGTTCGGGGCACGCAAGAGTGACTTTTTATTTAACGCAACCGCTTCTTCCAATCGTCCAGTGAGTCGGAAAGCGAGGCCAAGATGATTATAGAAAGGCGACGGGGCAAGGGGGTTAAGTCGAATGGCTTTTTCTAACAGCGGAATGGCTTCCTCCGGCCTTCCCGAATAAACGAGAGCCTTGGCATACGCGAAAGCCACAAACGGAGAGCCCTGATCTAAACTCACAGCCCGTTCCCCTTCAGCTATCGCTTTGTCGTATTCCCTTTTTTGGAGATAGATTATACTCAAATTCCCATGGGCAGGGGCATGGCTGTCATCCATGGCCAGCGTTTTCTGCAATAGCTCTGTTGCCTTCTCAATAGATTCCTGGGGCGACCTGGAAGAGTCGAACCAGTAGTAATTGGTGTATACCATAGCCAAGATGCGATAGGCGTTTGGTATCTCCGGGCACATCGCGAGAGCCTCTTCCGCGACCTGCTGAGCCTTGAGGGTGTCGACCAATGTGTTACGGTTCACGTAACCAACCGCCTCTTGGAACTTCAACAAGCAATCGAGACCATGCGTGCCTTTGTAATATTTCATCCCCGTCGAAGGCACCCCTGTCAACTTCACTTGAACGGCGCTCAATACCTTCAAGGTGATATCATCTTGCAAGTCAAACAGGTCCTTCGTCTCACCATCGTAGCGCTCCGCCACGAGTTGGTGCCCTGTGAGGGCATCGACCATTTGTGCGGTAACCCTGATACGGTCGCCGGACCTCTGAACGCTGCCTTCCATCACATAGCGCACACCGAGTTCCTCGCTCACCTGCTTCGCCTTCACGGTTTTCCCCTTGTATGTGAAGGTCGAGTTGCGGGCGATGACGAACAATTGCGGCACTTTGGAGAGGGCGCTGATGATGTTGTCGGTGATTCCG
>CAZBKX010000279.1:0-2365 GCA_964492535.1 uncultured Rhodoferax sp.
TTTAATATAATTCAAGTTAAATTTATTTATTTTTATAAATTTTTATTTTTTTCTTTTTTTAAATTAGATGCATGTGATCCAGGGTCTGAAGGCGGGAGAACGGAAAGCATGTGTGGCGTGTTGGTAACGACTCAGGCACAACAGACTGTAGGCTGAAGACTGAGGGCTTTCAGGGACAAACCATGCACGGTCAACCAAAACGTCAGACAATCGAGATAGGGGAAGGCCTCACAGCCTTCGCCCTCTCACACCACCTGGCATACGGGACCGTACCAGGCGGTTCATATAGTCGTGACACTCGGTTTGTAATGATCGAAGAGGAAAAACAGACCCTTCTCAGCAAAGAAACGGTTTGACAGCGCCACCTTTACCGGCTTGGCATTGGATAGTGCCCACGGCCCTTTGCGGGATACCGCGATGCCGCAGGCACCTTTCCCACTAACCCCCAGTGATCTCAGCCGCTGGTACCGGGTGTGGCAATTCTTGATCCACTGCTTCATCATATAGCAGCGCAGCCTCCGGCGAATCCAGCTGTCCAGATCTTTGATGATGGAGGGCGTTTCGATCAACCGGAAATAGCCCAGCCATCCGCGCAGAAAGGTGTTCAGCTCTTTGACAACATGGGACAAGCTGACACCCCTGGACCGGCGTGTGATCTTCTTGACCCGGTGTTTGACCTTCTTCAGGGCCTTGTCGGCGAGCTTGATCTTCAACCACCGATTCGAGGTGAAGCTGAACCCCAGAAACTGCCTCTCCTGGGGCCGGGCCACCGCGCTCTTTTGCCGGTTGACCTTAAGCTTGAGCCTCTTCCACAGAAACCCTTCGATGGTCTCCATCACCCGCTTCCCAGACCGTTCGGAATGCACGTAGATGTTGCAGTCATCAGCGTATCGGCAGAACTTGTGCCCCCGTCTTTGTAGCTCCTGGTCCAGTTCATCCAGCAGGATGTTACTCAGAAGCGGCGACAGCGGCCCGCCTTGAGGGGTCCCCTCGCAGCGTTCCTGAACCACGCCGTTGACCATCACACCCGCTTGCAGGTACCGACGAATCAGCCGTAAGATCCGCTTATCGGAGATCCTCCGGGCGAGTCTTCCCATGAGAATATCGTGGTTGATCCGGTCAAAACACTTCTCCAAGTCGATGTCCACGACCCACTCATGGCCCTGGGCGATATACTCTTTAGCCTGACGCACTGCTTGGTGGGCATTGCGTCCGGGCCTGAACCCAAAGCTGTGAGCCGAGAATCCTGGATCGTACATCGGAGTTAGCGCTTGAAGAAGGGCTTGCTGAACAAACCGGTCCACCACGGTGGGTATCCCCAGCGCACGGCTGCTACCATCGGGTTTGGGAATCAGCACCTGCTTCACCGGCTCTGGCGTGTACTGCCCGTTGAGCAGCCGTTGGCGAATCTCCGGCCAGTGGATTCTCAAATGATCTTTGAGCTGATCCACTGTCATATCGTCGACTCCTGGGCTGCCCTGGTTTGCACATACCCGTTTCAACGCTCGTTGAAGGTTTTGTCTTTCAACCACCTCCTCCATCGTTACGCCGACTGCGGGCTCGGCTGTCCCGGATGTCACCATCACTTGACGCACCGGTACTTTCTCCTCCGGGGCTTCACCCCTCGGGACTGAAATCCGGCCTCCCTTAAACTCAAACTGGAGTTGCTGCGCCGCCATGACTGCGAATCCTCAACGCCTCACCGCTGGCTACATGTTCGGCCCTTCAGGCGGATTGAACGCCCTACTACGGCCTCGGCTGACTTCTGCCATTCCCTCTGTAACCCTCGCGGGCTCCATAGTCCTTCACGGACAGACCGGCAGACCTCCCCGGGTAAGTGTAGCTGCCTCCGCTCCATCTCCGCCGCATTTACTCCGGTACCGCTTGATGGTTATGGGCTTTGCTTTGTCATGTAAGCTTACCCCGGTACCGAAGCCTTGTATGCGGTTTGTGTTCCTCGGCTCTGAGCTTTGCCTTGGGCTTCCTTCAGACCCCACCTCGCGGTGGACGCCCTTGCCGTCGGCTAACAGTTACCGCCATCAGGTCCTGTAGGGGACTTTAACCCCCAAGCCGCTACACATGCCGGACACACGTCAGTGACCTCCGGCAAAGCCGGAGGCTTGAAATTGTGAACTGCTCAAAGCGGTATTCGGAAAAGATTCTCTGACCGCCTATCGGCGGTCAATCCTCTGGGAATAGTCCCAGTATCGATGACGATCTCTACCGTGACATTAAAAAGATAGCAGCGGCGGAGAACCGGTATGTAAGCCAGCAGATTCTTTTTTTGGTTAAGAGCTATCTATCGAAGAGGTCACGCTGCGATGCCGTCAAGTCCCCGGCGGAGGTGTTGATCTCCCTGCACGGC
>CAZBKX010000280.1:0-3836 GCA_964492535.1 uncultured Rhodoferax sp.
TTTATGAGAATCCCGCTATTCGGGCTGAGGGGCTTGGCAAAACCTTTTCTGTTTACGCGCGGCCTCTGGACCGGCTGTGGCAGTTGATTGCGGGCAGCAAGCGCGAGTACGGGACACGGTTTACAGCGCTGTCAGACATCAGTTTTGTGCTGCCCCGGGGGCAAGTGCTTGGTTTGGTGGGCGATAACGGGGCTGGCAAGTCAACCTTGCTGCAGTTGGTTTGCAAAACCCTGGTGCCTACCACCGGCAACCTGGAGGTGAATGGCCGGGTGGCAGCGTTGCTGGAGCTGGGCGCGGGGTTTAACCCCGATTTTTCGGGCCGGGAAAATATTTACCTCAACGCTGCCGTGCTGGGCTTGACGCAGGCTGAAATAGACGTTCGCTACGCGAGTATTGTGGAGTTCTCGGGGGTGGGGGATTTCATAGAGCAGCCGGTTAAAACGTATTCAAGTGGCATGTACATGCGCTTGGCGTTCTCAATTGCGACTTGTGTTGACCCGGATATTTTGGTGATTGACGAGGCGCTGTCGGTGGGTGATGGTGCGTTTGCACGCAAGTCGTTTGACCGAATCATGGCCTTGAAAGAAAAAGGTTCAACCATTCTCTTTTGCTCGCATTCGATGTACCACATTGATGCTATTTGCGACCAGGCGCTTTGGCTTGAGCGGGGTCGGGTGAAGATGATGGGTGAGCCGGGTGAGGTCACCCGGGCTTATGGTGCGCAGACTGGCGCGCCAAAGGCCGTTGAGACCGCGCAGGCCACCGCACCTGCCGAGTCTGTGCCGGCCGCGCCTGAGAAGCAGGCCCGGTTGTTGTCGATCGAGGCGTCTGTTGATGGGGTGACCGGGAAGCTGCTGACCTTGAAGGCGGGGGCTTCAACGCTGAAAGTAGATGTGTCTTTTCAGTGTGATCCCGCGTTGCCTGCGCCTACGGTTGCTTTTGGGCTGGAGTCCATCTCAGGGGCGCTGGTTTCGAGCGGGAGCACTTTGTTTGATGGTCAGTCGTCCGGGGTGGGTGCGGGTGGGCTGGGCCGGGTTAGCCTGTTTTTTCCGCACATGCCGTTGATGCGTGGGCGGTACCGGTTGACTATTTTCCTCGGGTGCGAGCGGTCCATTCATGTATATGACCACGCTTTGTATTGCGTGGAGCTTGATGTCACTCACGGGGGGCTTGAGCAGGGGCTGGTCTTTTTGCCGCATGCCTGGAACGGCGCGGCTGTGGTTAGCGTTTCTTGATGCGCTTGTGTTGATACGCCAATTACAAGACCATGAACTCGGGCTGCTTCAGCCTTTGTTTGAGATTGTTTTCAAGCACGGTGTTAGCCTGGAGTTGCTGCGCTGGAAGTACGCTGGGCAGCGTGGAGAGCCCTGGGTTGTTGCGGGGGCTGACGGGCTGGCAACGGTGCATTGTGGTTTGTATTTTCGGATTGTCATGTTTCAGGGCGTGCAGTTGCGCGTTGCGCAATTGGTGGATTTGATGGCGTTGCCCAAGGCGCAGGGCTTGAGCCGGACTGACTCGCCTTTTGCTGTATTGATGCGTGCTATTTTGGCAAGCTTGCCGCGTGCCGATAATCCGGCGGGCATTGCTTTTGGTTTTCCGAGTGAGCGAGCCATGAGGCTGGGGGAGCGCATGAAGGTGTATCGCTCGGTTGATCGCGTGATGGAGCTGGAGTTTGCGCCTGTTCGTTGCAGGTCCGGGGCCAGGCACCGGGTGCTTTCAGGGGTGGGGGCGGCTGATGTGGGCAGACTGAATAAGTTGTGGCAGAAGATGTCTCGCAGTTTGTCGGATTTTGCCGTGGGTGTGCGTGATGCGCAGTATGTGCAGCAGCGGTATTTGGCGCATCCTGAGCGTGCTTACACGTTGCTGTTGATTGAGAGCCGCTGGCTGAAGACGCCCATTGGTCTGGCGGTGGTTGGGCCGGGTGATGAGCGCCGTGAGTTACTGGATGTGGTGTGTGATTTGAAGGATGCGCCGGAGGTTATTGGGGCGGCGCAGGGCTGGCTGATGGAGACTGCTGGCAAGGCATTGTCTTTTTTGTTGACTGAGCGTTTTGCACGTCAATTGGCACCCCATGCCGTGCGTTGTGAGCCGACGCAGTTCCGGATCATGGGGAACCCCTTTTCTCCTGCGGCTTGTTTGGCCGCGCTGGAGGGGCGTTGGTGGCTGACGGGTGGCGATACGGACTATCGATGACTGGGTGTATTTGTGTCCCTACCTAAAGAGATGATTGTTTTTGCCAAAAAATACCACCGCTTGCTGTGTGTTTTTAGCGTTTGGGTGGCTTGCGTGCCGAGGCAATGGCGGCCGGGTTTTGTTTTCGCGCTGGGTCGGTGGTTGAATCCGTTTCAGTTGTTCGGCGAAAAAATTCGCCGAGGTATGCGCTTGGCGCTGCCTCAGGCCAGGGTTGATGAGACTTGGCGCCATTGGCTGAATAGCCATGTGTGGTTTGTGCTTGATTTTCTTAACTATGGCGCGCTTGATGCGGCCTGGCTGAAGCGTGATGTTGTGGTTGATGACCCGGCGTTGTTGGCGTCGCTTCGCAGTTCAGGCGGCTTGTTGTTAACGTATCACACGCATCACCAAAACACTTTGTGTTGCGCTCTGGGGCTGGGGGGAATCAAGATTTCGGCCATAGCCGCTTTGCCCGAGGATTCGCCGTTGTTTCCCTTTATTGGGCGTTGGGCGCAAAGGGTCAACGCAGAATCAGAAAGACATTTTGGGGGTGGCTCATATATTTTTACCGATAATTTGCGTGCGCTGCTGCGGGCCGCGCGTAAGGTTCTGGCTGACCGTGATGTGGTTTTGTGCTTGTGTGACTTCAATCAGCCGAAGCCAGGTGTTCAAACGGGAGCCCGGTTTTTTGATCGTTTTATTTCACCCCCAACAGGCACCATTGAGATTGCTGTAAAGCATGGTGCCCCGGTTTACGCCGCTATGTTCGCGCCTGTGGATGGCCGATTTGTCTTGACGCTGAAGCGTCTGGATGACTCGGGTGGTGTTGACACCATTGTTGCAGGATATTTTTCTTTTCTTGAGTCGATCGTTCTGACTAATCCTGCTTGCTGGCAGGGTTGGGAATGGTTCGAAGATCTCCCATTTGCTGAGCAGATAACCCCATGACCCAAATCACTCCAAACTTGTTGCCAACCTCCTTGACCGATGCTGAGGATATTACTGCGATCTGGGATCAGTGCCATCCTCACTTGCGGCCGCTTGATGTGTCTTTGCCGACCCGGGAGGGTGATGGATCGATAAAAATCGCGGCCCACATTCGGGTGGGTGGGAGCGCGTGGTTTGAGTTGGCCCACATTACCTACGACCGGGTGTCGCGGCGGTTTTGGTTGACGGCTGAAGATCGTCAGGCCGTGCTGGGCGACAGGCCTGATTTGTTGACGATGCGTGTTGACGCGGTCAATGCCCGCCTTTGGTCCAAGACACCGACCATGATCAATATTGAGCCAACCACGCGATGCAACTTTAATTGTTGGTATTGCGTTGGCCGGGACATGAAGCAGGAAGACATACGAAGCGAAGATTTTGGTCGCATGCTGGATAACTTTCCGCAGCTGAAGACTGTTGCCTTGGTTGGCGAGGGCGAGCCGCTCATGCATAAAGAATTTTTCGATATGGCGCAAATGGCGAAGGATCGAAATATCAAGGTGATGATTATTTCCAATGGGTCTGCTTTTAGCCAAAGCGTGATCAAGAAGCTGTGTGAGACAGAGGTGGCGTATGTGTCTATCTCAATTGATTCTTTTGATCCGGCGACGTTCGCATCTTCAAGAATTGATGGGGATTTGGAAAAAATATTGGCGGGTATTCGCAAGTTACGGGAT
>CAZBKX010000281.1:0-10982 GCA_964492535.1 uncultured Rhodoferax sp.
GGTCACGTACTGCCCCACCCACGATATAAGCTTCGAAACCTGCATTTTTCAGGGTGTGCACCACATTGAGCGCACGATCGTCCACCAACGAGGCGTCGATGCCATGCATGGCCACCCCGACTTCTTCACGTTTGCCGAACAGGCTTTTTTTGCTTTTTGCGGGTGACTTGCGCAGCAGTTTGTCGATAAAGTTTTTAATCATTCGTTCTCAACTAGGTCCTTAAGACGTCAAAGCTCTCCAAGGGTTTCAGGCGGTCTGGATCCCACTCTAAAAAAGGTCAAGTATGCGCCACCCGCGGGACACAGCGATGGCGCGCAAACGGTCGTCCGGATTGGTGGCCACAGGGTGTTTCACATTTTCCATCAGACTCAAATCGTTGATGGAGTCGGTATAAAAAGTGCTTTCCACATCCGTCCAGTGCAACTGATGGCTGGCCAGCCACTGACCAACCCGGGTTACCTTGCCCTCGCGAAAAGACGGCGTTCCCTTGATCTCCCCCGTGAACCAGCCAGTACCGCCGAGCGCCGTGTCACGTTCCAGCTCAACCGCAATCAATTCGGGCACACCCAAGGCTTGTGCGATCGGGCGGGTGACGAACTCGTTGGTAGCCGTGACGATGATCACAGCATCACCTGCTCGCTGATGCTTTTGCAGCAAAGCCAGGGCTTGGGGCTTGATTGCGGGCTGAATCACTGACCGCATGAAATGGGCGTGTGCGGCCTCTGAAGCGACCGCACCCTGGTGTCGCATGGCCTGGGTGGCAAAGCGAACATAGTCATGCACATCCAGAGTTCCCGCCTTGTAGTGGGCATAAAACTCATCGTTTCGGCGACTGAAATCTACCGGATCGGTCCATCCCAAAGAGGTTATGAATTGTCCCCAGGCGTGATCAGAGTCAAGCGGCAGCAGGGTGTGATCCAGATCAAACAGGGCAAGCTTCATTCAGGTGTTTTCCATCATGGATTTGATCAAGGGAATGGTTATGCCGCGCTTGGTCTGCAAGGCGTACCTGTCCATCAGGTTCAGCAGCTCCATCAGACTGCCCAAGTCGCGGCTGAAACGGGTCAGGATGTAGTCCATCACCTCATCGCCCAGAAAGATGCCACGGGCATCCGCCGCCTGGCGCAGCACGGAGCGCCGTTCAGGGTCACTCAAGGCCTGGAGCTGAAATACATGGCCCCAGCCGAGCCGGGTTCTCAGGTCATCGCGCAGCTTCAGGTCAGCGGGCGGCAATTCGCCCGCAGCCAGCACCCCGCGCTGGTGGGTCTGAGAGTTGACAAACCAGTTGAAGGCCGCGTGTTGTTGCGCAGCGGAGTACAAATGGACCTCGTCCATCATCACGGCAGCCCAATCCTCATTGAACTCTGAGGGTTCCAGAACGGAGGCATCCAGCCAGCCCACGATGGCGCCTTGCTCCCGCAAGGCTTCGCGCGCTGCCTTGAGCAAGTGGGTTTTGCCACTGCCGGCGATGCCCCAGAGGTAGGTTGGCACAGGTGAGCGCGCCGGGGCGCTGGATTGTTCACTCACCCACTGCTTCAGATGGCTGAGCGCTGCGGCATTGGGTCCGGGAAAGAAACTCTCCAGTGTGGGGCCTGTGGCCAATCCGATGTCAAGGGCGATTTGCTTCATTCGCTGGGGTCAGCCCTGGTAAAGCTTGCTGGACAAGTAGCTGGTACGCGCACGCCGGATAGCGACCAGCAGAACGGCACTGCTGGGCAAGGCAATCAACACACCCAAAAAGCCAAGTAGCTGCCCAAATGCCAGCAAGGCAAAAATAACGGCCAGCGGATGCAGTCCAATGCGCTCCCCCACCAATCGCGGCGTCAGGTACAAACTCTCGACCAACTGACCGAACCCGTAAACACCCGCAACCACCAAAATGCCGTACCACCCGCCAAACTGGAGTGCTCCGGCGAGTATGGCCAACACCATGCCCAGGCCAAAACCCAGGTAAGGGATAAAAAACGCCAGGCCGGTAAACACGCCAATGGGCACGGCCAGATCAAAGCCGAACAAGGCCAGCGCCAGGCTGAAATAGATGGCCAACATGCCCATGACCAGCAGCTGACCACGCAGATATTGCCCAAGCACCATGTCTGCCTCCGCTGTGAAGCTGTCGACCTGCGGTCGCATTTTGGGGGGCACCAGCACCATCACCATGGCCACAAAACGGTCCCAATCCTTGAGCAGGAAAAACAGCGCGACAGGAATCAGCACCACATTGCCGATGATGGCCAATGCAACACTGCCACCGAGCTGGAGCGATGACATGACCGAACCAAAGGCATCTTCGACATTGGCATTGAGGTACTTCACCACAAATGTCTTGATGCTTGCCACATCCAGCGACACCTTGATGCCAAACTGGGCCAACCAGGGACTCAAAGCGTCGTTGAGTCGCGAAGCCAGCAAAGGTAACTGCTCGCGCAGCAAGGGCAATTCCTTTGCAAAAATGGGAACGATCAGCAGCAGGATGGACAGCAACAGCAGACCAAACACCGATTGCACGATCAGGACCGCCAGTACCCGCGGTAACTTACCGTTGCCCAGGTTGTCCAGCTTGTTGACCATGGGCGTCAAGGCATAGGCCAGAACGGCAGCCACCACAAAAGGCGTCAACACGGGGCCGAGCAGCCACAAGGCCAACACCGCCAGTGTGGCTATCAAGGACCAGGTGAATGTGCGTTTTTGGGTCGAAGTGAATTGCATATGGCCTGAGGCAGGGGTGAACCCTTAGAATCTTAGGCTGAATTCTATCGGGCCCGGACACCGGTCCTATGATGGAGTCACCGCCATCGCAAAGCGATACAGGCCCAACCAACCCCAAGCAGCATGACCACTTCCACTCCTTCTCCCTTGAGCTACAAAGACGCCGGCGTTGACATTGACGCCGGAGACGCCTTGGTTGAGCGCATCAAACCGCTGGCCAAAAAAACCATGCGCGAAGGCGTGCTGGCTGGTATTGGCGGCTTTGGCGCCTTGTTTGAGGTTCCCAAACGCTACAAGGAGCCCGTGCTGGTGAGTGGCACCGATGGCGTCGGCACCAAGCTCAAGCTCGCTTTTGAGTGGAATATGCACGACACCGTGGGCATCGATCTGGTGGCAATGAGCGTCAATGATGTGCTGGTGCAAGGTGCAGAGCCCCTGTTTTTTTTGGACTACTTTGCCTGCGGCAAGCTGGATGTGGACACCGCCGCTGCCGTGATTGGTGGCATTGCCAAAGGCTGCGAACTGTCGGGTTGCGCCCTGATCGGCGGCGAAACAGCCGAGATGCCGGGCATGTACCCGGCAGGTGAGTATGACCTGGCCGGTTTTGCGGTCGGCGCGGTGGAGAAATCAAAGATCCTGACCGGTGCCGATGTGAAGCCGGGCGACGTGGTGTTGGGCCTGGCGTCAAGTGGTGTGCACTCCAATGGGTTCAGCCTGGTGCGCAAGTGCATTGAACGAGCGGGGGACAGTTTGCCAGCCACGCTGGATGGTCAACCCTTCAAACAGGCGGTCATGGCGCCCACCCGACTCTACGTCAAGAACATTCTGGCCGCCTTGGCCGCGCACCCGATCAAGGCGCTGGCCCACATCACCGGCGGCGGCTTGCTGGAGAATATTCCGCGTGTGCTGCCCGAGGGCATGGCCGCTCAGTTGACCAAGGGCAGTTGGCCCCGCACCGAGCTGTTTAGCTGGCTGCAAACCACGGCCGGCATCGACGATATCGAGATGAACCGCACCTTCAACAATGGCATCGGCATGGTGGTGTTGATCGATGCCGCGCAGGCTGCAGCCTGCGCCGCTACTCTGCGCGCCGCTGGGGAGCAGGTGTTTAAGATCGGTGTGATTCAGGCGCGTGGCGATAGCGCCGCGGTTGTTGTGGCCTGACACTCGCCAGCCTCGGCAGGGTTTGTCCATGTCCCTGAAGACCCAGACCCTGAAAAAGATCCCGCCCGGTATCTGGGTGCTGGGATTCGTCAGCATGCTGATGGACATTTCATCCGAGTTGATTCACAGCCTGTTGCCGGTGTTCATGGTGACTTCGCTGGGAATCAGCGTTTTTGTGGTGGGACTGATTGAGGGCGCTGCCGAAGCCACGGCCCTGATCGTGAAAGTGTTTTCTGGTGCGCTGAGTGACTATTTTGGCAAGCGCAAACCGCTTGCCGTTCTGGGCTACGGTCTTGGGGCCTTGTCCAAACCCCTGTTTGCGCTGGCGACCACGGCCAATCTGGTAGTCGGTGCGCGCTTGATGGATCGAGTGGGCAAGGGGATACGCGGCGCGCCGCGTGATGCGCTGGTTGCCGACATCACGCCTGTTGAGTTGCGAGGTGCAGCGTTTGGCTTACGCCAGTCTCTCGATACCGTGGGCGCCTTCGTCGGGCCGCTATTGGCTATGGCGCTGATGTTGTTGTGGGCCAATGACTTTCGGGCGGTCTTCTGGTTCGCCACTGTCCCCGCGTTTCTGTGCGTGGTGTTGTTGATCTTCGGGGTCCGTGAGCCGCAGCAGCCTGCAGGCATCGCACGCACCAACCCCATCAGCCGCGCCAACCTGGCCCGACTGGGTCGGTCTTACTGGTGGGTTGTGGCCTTGGGGGGTGTCTTCACTCTCGCCCGGTTCAGCGAGGCTTTCCTGGTGCTGCGGGCGCAACAAGGCGGCTTGGCACTGGCCTGGACCCCTTTGGTGCTCGTGGCCATGAACATCATTTATGCAGCCTGCGCCTACCCGTTTGGAAAAATGGCAGATTCGGTACGTCACAGCACCTTGTTGGCTTGGGGGCTGGTGCTGCTTATTTGCGCGGATGCCCTGCTGGCGCTGAGCAACAGTGGCGGCTTGTTTTGGGCAGGGGTTGTGCTGTGGGGGCTCCACATGGCGATGACCCAAGGCCTGCTGGCTACCATGGTGGCGGCTACCGCGCCCGAGAACTTGCGCGGCACGGCCTACGGTTTTTTCAATCTGGTGTGCGGTGTGGCGATGCTGGTCGCGAGCGGCTTGGCTGGATGGTTATGGGACCAGTGGGGGGCTCCCCTTACTTTTTTGGCGGGGATATGCTTCTGCCTGGCGGCCCTCGCACTGCTTTGGTGGGGGCCTGCATCGGGCGCCGCCAAGCCAGCGTCCGCCTCAGTTACTGGCGCGCCTTAGTTCAGCTACCCGCCCGGCAATCGCAGCCATGTCCAGCTCGGTTTTGGCATTGACAAGGTAGGTGTCCAGGTCAGCCAAGGCCATGTCCAGCTGACCCAGCTCGGCGTGGGCCAGCCCGCGGTCACGGTGCTCTGACCAGGTTTGCGGCAACAGCACGATCAAGCGGTTCTGCACCGCAATCAAACGGGACCAGTCTTCCTGGCTGGTGTGAATTTCTTTGAGGTTGTGCAGCATCCTGGCGATGATGTCGCGCGGTGGGGCCACCTGCAAATAAAGGCCCAAAGGCACCTCGGATTCATCAATGAGTCCGCTGCGCCGCCTGAACGGCTCCAGGCGCTCCGAAAGCTCCTCACGGCTCAGCGATTGCCCGTCGACGGGGTCCATCACCACCTGTCCATTCGGTAGATTGACCTTGACCATGAAGTGCCCCGGGAATCCAATGCCTCTGGCGGCCAGCCCCACGCCCTGTGCCAACTCCAGCCACACCACCGCCAACGTGATGGGAATAGCCCGGCGGGTCTGCAAAATCGCATTGATGTAGCTGTTGTCGGGGTCGTAATAATGGTTCAGATTGCCCGCAAAGTTCAGATCCCTGTAGAAAAATTGATTCAGGGCCCGCAACTTTTGCAGCGGCGGCGCATCTGCGGCAAACCGGCGCTTGAGCCTGGCCAGCAACTGATCGACGCTGCCCAATACCTGTTGCACGTCCAGATCCGGATAATCGTCCTGAGCGAGACTGGCAGCGGCTTCCAGCAAGGGAAACTCGGCATCGCTTTGTACCAGCGAGGCAAAATAATCGAGAGGTGTGGGCGGAGTCAACAGCAATTTCATGCCAATATCCTACGCCAAGACCGTGTGGGAGACGCCAACTGGCCCCGCACAGCCCCAAGGGAACATCTGAAATGCTTGCCCGGGCGCTTTCAGCGCTGGATAAATTGCCGTAGTTTGAGGCCTGAGGCCATGATTGCTCCGAAATATATAGCTGCAGAGGCAATCAATACGCCGGCTAGAAGCCCAATTCGCTTGAAACTCTCACTGCGCAGGTCAATCCACCCGACGGCGGCATTGGCCCACATCAAAAACACCGCCAACAACGCGCACGCGGCAATTATCTGCAAGGAAAAGACGCCCCAGCCCGGTGCAGGCTTGTAACTGCCTCGCTTGATCAAACCCACCAGCAACCATAGCGCATTGATCATGGCACCGATGCCGATGGACAAGGTCAGTGCGGCATGCGCAAATATCGGCACCAGTACGATATTGAGCAATTGGGTGATGACCAGCACCGCCACGGCGATGGTGACTGGCGTCTTGGTGTCCTGGTTGGCGTAGTAACCGGGTGCCAGCACCTTGATGGCGACAATGCCGGTCAAGCCCACGCCCCAACCCATCAGCGCATAGGTAATTTGTTGTATGTCATTGGCCGTCATGGCGCCATAGTGATAGAGCACAGCCACCAGCGGGGTTGGCAGTGCAAGCAAAGCCACCGCGCAGGGCACAGCCAGCAACACCACCAAGCGCAGCCCCCAGTCCAGCATGGCCGAATACCTGGCTGTGTCTCCCGCCGCGCGGGCCAGAGCCAGCTGGGGCATCAGTACCACGCCCATGGCCACGCCCAGCATGGCGGTGGGGAATTCCATCAAACGGTCCGCATAGGTGATCCAGCTGACGCTGCCTGTGGCCAGGTGGGAGGCAATCTGCGTGTTGATCAACATCGAAATGTGCGCCACGCTCACGCCCAGCAAGGCAGGCCCCATCAGGCGCAAGATGTTTTTGGTGCCCGGGTCGGCCCAGGCGGTGCGCAGTTCAGCCCAGCGCAACCCGATATGAGGCTTGAGCCCCAGCTTTTTGAGGGCCAGCCACTGCACCCAAAGCTGCATCACGCCGCCCAGCAGCACGCCACCCGCCAGCGCATAAATGGGCTCAAGACCCAGAGTCTTGAACCAGGGCGCACCTAGCCAGGCCGCACCGATCATGCACAGGTTCAGCAGCACGGGGGTGGCTGCGGGCACGGCAAAACGCTTCCAGGTGTTGAGCACACCAGCAGCCAGCGCCACCAGCGACATGAAAGCGATGTAAGGGAACATCCAGCGGGTCATGACCACTGCCGTCTCAAAACCGCGCGGGTCTTGCTTCAGTCCGCTGGCCATCGCCCACACCAGGGCCGGCGCAGCGGCCACGCCAATGATGCTCAGCACCATCAGGGCCCAGGTCAGCACCGTGGCTGTGCGGTCGATCACAATTTGCGTGGCGGCTTCACCGTGCTGCGCTTTGGAGGCGGCCAGCACTGGCACGAATGCCTGGCTGAAGGCGCCTTCGCCAAAAAATCGCCTGAACAGGTTGGGAATGCGAAACGCCACGTTGAAGGCATCCGTCATGGCGGTCGCGCCAAAGGTGGAGGCGATCAGGAGCTCACGCGCCAGACCGGTGATGCGCGACAACAGGGTCAGCAGGGAAACGATGGATGCAGATTTAAAAAGACTCACGCCGGAAGTGTAGCCGTGACGGAAATCCGGCCTGCTACAATCATGGGCTTTGCTGGCAACATCCTCAGACCCAAGGAACCAAATCATGGCATCTACAAAACCCAAGAAAAAGAACCCACGCCTCGCGTCGGGCCGTAAACGCGTCCGTCAAGACGTCAAAATCAACGCTGCAAACACTTCGATGCGTTCCAAGTACCGCACTGCGGTGAAGAACGTTGAAAAAGCTGTGTTGGCTGGCGACAAGGTCAAAGCGACCGAGTTGTTTGCCAAAATGCAAGCCGTGGTCGATACCGTGGCTGACAAAGGCATTTTCCACAAAAACAAGGCTGCTCGCGACAAAAGCCGTTTGTCGACCAAGGTGAAAGCCCTGGCCGCAGTCGCCGCCTGAATTTCAGGCAAATCGCACGCATGACTGACAAGTTAACCACTGACTCAGACATGCGCCGTTTGTAACGGGTGCGCTGTCAGCAAAGCAAACAAGCCGTCGAACGACGGCTTTTTTGTTGTCTGGTGGTTTAGGTTCGTGGGTCGCCGATGGCAGCGGTTGTAAGAATTGATTTCAGTGATTGTGAAAGCCGATGGCAGTGGGGTAGACGGCTCCGCGAATGTCCCCCGGTCCGGGCTTCGCCCGACCCTCCTCCTTGATTTGGCAAAACCCCAAGTCCACGCTGCGCCGTCGACCCCACTGCCATCGGCCGCCAGCATTGTTGGCGCTCAAGGTGCTCAAGGTGCTTGAGGTATTCAATGAATCCATACCGTACGAATGCCAGCAACACTTGTCAGCTCAGGGCGGTGTGGCGCTCAGCGCAGCGGCATCAAGGAGGAGGACGAAGGACGGGGGGCAGCCGTGGAGCTGAGTGGCACACCGCCGTGGGCCCAGCGTGACTTATCAACTAATGCAAACACTCTCGCCAATTCGAAGCCCCCAAAGCCTCAGTTCAATCGATCTGAGCTGACAACTCTACTTGCGTGTATCCGGCAACGAACAGGCTTCAACAATCTGCAGGTCGTTGTCTTTGCCGAAGTTCATCACAAAATCCCAGGCCATGGGGTCGTAATCCCGCAAGTCACGGTTGACGATCACGCATTTCACGCCGTTCAGGGTCGTTGGTATGCACCAGGGGGAGTACAGCAAGTGGCTGCCGGGCTGTGCGCCGCCGGGGCGAAACTGGCTCATCACTCCGGCGAGTCGCTCCGCCCAGTCACTGGGACGAAAAGCCTTGCCGGCTGAGGTCTGGCCCAATATAAAAACTTCTTTGGCGGAGGTGGGAACCATCGGGTAGAGGTCAATCAAAAGTCACTGTGAGGATGTTGCAGTGCACAAGAATTCTACCTTATCATATGTCTTATAGAAGACCTCAGATCAGCGCCAAAGGACATCAGAGTGATGCCCAAATGTCAAAGGTCAGGCGGCGTGATGCGCCTAGAATTGCATTTCAAGGGCCCAATTCAAGTTGGGCCGCTTTGTTTTTGATAGACCGGAGTCCAAGACCATGAACGCTGCCCTGCCCGCTGACCTCGCTGTTGCTTCACCGTTGATTGAAGCCGCTTCACCTCATGTGATGAACACCTACGGGCGCGTGCCGATTGCCTTGTCGCATGGCCAGGGTTGCCGCGTGTGGGACGTCAATGGCAAGCCGTATCTGGACGCCTTGGGCGGCATTGCGGTCAATACCCTGGGGCACAACCACCCCAAGCTGGTGCCGGCGTTGCAAGACCAGATCGCCAAGATCATTCACAGCTCCAACTATTACCACGTGCCCAATCAGGAGGTGTTGGCCAAAAAACTGGTCGAACTCTCGGGCATGACCAACGTGTTCTTTTGTTCGACCGGCCTGGAGGCGAATGAGGCTGCCCTGAAGCTGGCGCGCAAATTTGGCCATGACAAAGGCATTGAGCGCCCCGAAGTGGTCGTGTACGAGAAGGCTTTTCATGGCCGCTCGATTGCTACCTTGAGCGCCACCGGCAACCCCAAAGTGCAAGCCGGTTTTGGCCCGCTGGTCGAAGGCTTCATTCGCGTGCCCCTCAACAACATCGACAGCCTCAAAGCGGCGACGGAGGGCAACCCCAACGTCGTGGCGGTGTTTTTTGAAGCCATCCAGGGCGAAGGCGGCGTCAACCCCATGCACATGGACTACCTGAAAGCCGTGCGCCAACTGTGCGACGAGCGTGATTGGCTCCTGATGATTGACGAAGTGCAATGCGGCATGGGGCGCACCGGCAAATGGTTTGCGCATCAGTGGGCTGGCGTTGTTCCTGATGTGATGCCCCTGGCCAAAGGCCTGGGCTCGGGTGTTCCCGTGGGCGCGGTGGTCGCTGGCCCCAAGGCGGCCCATATTTTTCAGCCGGGCAACCACGGCACCACGTTTGGCGGCAACCCTCTGGCCATGCGGGCCGGGGTGGAGACCATACGCATCATGGAAGAAGACGGCCTGATGGCCAATGCCGCTGCGGTCGGCGCCCACCTTGCCGATGGGATTCGCCTGGCGCTGGCGTCGGAAATTGCCGCTGGCACGGTCAAGGAAGTGCGCGGTATGGGGCTGATGCTGGGTGTGGACCTGGCCAAGCCGTGTGGTGATTTGGTCAAACGCTGCGCCGACAACGGCCTGTTGATCAGCGTCACCGCAGACACGGTCATTCGCCTGGTACCACCGCTGATCATGACGGCGGCTGAAGCCGACGAAGTCATCAGCATTCTGTGCCCTCTCGTCAAGCAACTGATTCTGGAGCAAGCATGAGCGCAAGTTTGAGTACCGGCGTGCCCGTGCGGCACTACCTTCAATTCAGCGACCTCACAGCCAGCGACTACGCTTATGTCTTTGAGCGGGCTGCATTGATCAAGAAGAGGTTCAAGACCTACGTCAAGCACCATACTTTGGCCGACCGCACGATGGCCATGATTTTCGAGAAGGCATCCACCCGCACGCGGGTGAGCTTTGAGGCTGGCATGTACCAGTTGGGCGGCAGCGTGGTGCACCTGACTACGGGCGACAGCCAATTGGGCCGCGCCGAGCCGATTGAAGACAGCGCCAAAGTGATCAGCCGCATGGTGGATCTGGTGATGATCCGCACCTACGAGCAGACCAAGATCGAGGCGTTTGCGGCCCACTCCCGCGTGCCGGTCATCAATGGCCTGACCAACGAGTTTCATCCCTGCCAGATTCTGGCAGACATTTTTACCTATATCGAGCACCGGGGTGCCATTGCCGGCAAAACCGTGGCCTGGGTTGGCGACGGCAACAACATGGCCAACACCTGGCTGCAGGCCGCTGAACTGCTGGACTTCAAGGTGCATGTCAGCACGCCCGGCGGTTACGAAGTCGACCAGGCCGTGGCCGGCATTCGCAGCGGCGCGAGCTACAAGGTCTTC
>CAZBKX010000282.1:0-4784 GCA_964492535.1 uncultured Rhodoferax sp.
TGCTCATTGCTCCAGTCCGCACCAATTCAAGCAATCCACCAATCGCGCTCGGCAAACCCGCCGCGATTCCACCGAAAATCAGTATGGAAATACCATTCCCAAGACCGCGCTCAGTAATCTGCTCACCCAACCACATCAGAAACATAGTGCCGGCCGTCAAGGTCACAATTGCGGTCATTCGGAAACCAAAACCCGGAGCGATAACCAGCCCAGGTGAACTCTCCAGCGCGATAGCGATACCCATTGACTGAAACAAAGCCAGACCTAAGGTGCCGTACCGAGTGTACTGAGTGATCTTTCTACGTCCAGCTTCGCCCTCTTTTTTTAGTTGCTCCAATGCAGGAAGCGTATAAGTCAACAACTGCATCACGATTGACGCCGATATGTACGGCATGATACCCAGTGCGAATATCGTGAATCTCGACAAAGCGCCACCGGAGAACATGTTGAACATGCCCAAAATTCCGCCCTGTTGTCCCTTAAAAAATTCCTGCAACTGCGCTGGATCTATACCTGGGACAGGTATGTGGGCGCCGATCCTGTAAACAACCAACGCGAGTAGCAAAAATACAAGACGACGACGCAGGTCACCGAACTTTCCAGTTTTTGCAATTTGAGCTGCGTTAGTTGCCACGTTGTAGTCTTTCGGTTGCCAACTTAAATCAAGCTTCCGCCTGCGGCCTCGATCGCTACTTTGGCAGCAGCAGTCGCACCGATACCAGTGAGTGTCACAGCCATAGTCAATTCACCAGTTTTGATGATTTTCACAACCTTGGCCAACTCACCCACCAAACCAGCTTGCTTCAAGCTCACAAGATTCACCTCTGATGCGCCCAGCTGCTGCAACGCGCCGAGTGTGACTTCAGCGTTGAACTTCAACAGATGCGACTTGAAACCACGCTTCGGCAAGCGACGGTGCATAGGCATTTGACCGCCTTCGAATCCGACCTTGTGGTAGCCGCCCGCACGTGACTTCTGACCCTTGTGGCCCCGACCTGCAGTTTTTCCGATACCAGATCCAATACCGCGACCCACACGACGCTTGTAGTGCTTTGCGCCATCAGCAGGCTTAATGCCATTCAGTTCCATCGTTATCCTCTTAGAGCACTTTGATCAGGTAACTGATCTTGTTAATCATGCCGCGTACTTCAGGCGTATCGACCAATTCGCTTGTACTGCGAATTTTCCGAAGTCCCAATCCGCGAACCGTCGCGCGGTGCGATTCCTGGCAGCCGATTGGGCTACGGACCAGTTGCACGGTCACTGTTTGTTTTGTTGTCATTTTCAAAACTCCGCTTAAACAAAGAGTTCTTCAATCGTCTTGCCGCGCTTTGCAGCGACTTGGGACGGTGTAGTCGCATGGGACAAGGCATCAAGAGTGGCCCGAACCATGTTGTAGGGATTGCTGGAACCATGGCTCTTGGCCACGATGTCAGTGATTCCGATGACTTCAAACACTGCGCGCATGGGTCCACCAGCGATAATTCCGGTTCCCTTTGGCGCTGGCGCCATCATGACAGCTGCGGCGCCGTGTTGGCCCATCACCTTGTGGTGAATGGAACCATTCTTCAGGGACACCTTGGTCATGTTGCGACGGGCTTCTTCCATCGCTTTTTGGACTGCAGCGGGCACTTCCTTGGACTTGCCCTTACCCATACCTACGCGACCTTCGCCATCACCAACCACAGTCAATGCGGCGAAACCCAAAATCCGTCCGCCCTTGACCACCTTGGTAACGCGATTGATCGCGATCATTTTTTCGCGCAGTCCGTCTTCAGGCCCTTCAGCCCGACCCTGCATTTTCGCTTGAACTTTAGCCATCTTAATTTCCGATCTGCTTAGAACTGCAAGCCAGCTTCGCGGGCTGCATCGGCCAGCGCTTTAACGCGGCCATGGTACGCAAAGCCTGCACGGTCAAATGCAACTTTTTCAACACCAACCGCCAAAGCTTTTTCAGCCAGGCGTTTGCCAATAGCTTGGGCTGCGGCAACATTGCCACCTTTGCCCGAACCGCCTAATGCCTTGCGCACATCGACCTCTGCCGTTGATGCACTCGCCAAAATTTCTCCACCCTCGCCAGACACAACACTTGCGTAGATGTGGAGGTTTGTACGATTCACCGTCAAACGGGCCACGCCCTGGGCAGCGATCCGTATGCGAGTTTGCCGGGCTCTGCGAAGACGCTGTTCTTTTTTGGTCAACATGTTGCAGCTCCTTATTTCTTCTTGGTTTCTTTGATTGTGATCTTCTCGTCCGAATAACGAATACCTTTGCCTTTGTACGGCTCGGGTGGTCGGATCGCACGAATCTCAGCTGCGACCTGGCCAACACGTTGGCGATCTGCACCTTTGATCACAATTTCAGTCGGCGTTGGAGTGGCCACAGTGATACCAAAAGGCATCTCTTTGTTCACTGGGTGAGAGTAACCAATGGTCAGATTTAGCTTTGGCCCTTGGGCCTGTGCTTTGAAACCCACGCCAACCAGGTTGAGCTTCTTCTCAAAACCTTTGGTCACACCCACAACCATGTTGTTCACGAGCTGGCGCATGGTGCCGCTCATGGCATTGGCTTCACGCGAATCGTTGGCTGGTTTGAAACTCAAACTGCCAGCGTCGTTTGAAATTTTCACCAAAGAATTCTGGGTCAGCTTCAATTCACCCCCAGAACCCTTCACGGTTATTTGGTAATCTTTTACTGACACATCCACGCCAGCCGGAACGGCCACGGGCATTTTTCCTATACGGGACATCTGTTATTTCTCCTCAATGTCACGTTTTAGGCGACGTAGCAAAGCACTTCACCGCCGACACCGGTAGCGCGCGCTTTACGATCAGTCATAACGCCTTTGGGCGTTGTGACAATTGCCACACCCAAACCGTTTTGAACTTGCGGAATGGCATCACTGCCACGGTAAACACGCAGTCCGGGACGACTGACGCGCTCAATACGCTCAATAACAGGACGTCCAGCGTAGTATTTCAGGGCAATTTCAAGCTCAGGCTTGCCGTCATTGGCATTAACCTTGAAGCCGTCGATGTAGCCTTCTTCTTTCAACACTTCCGCTATTGCAATTTTCACTTTAGAAGAAGGTACGCAAACGATGGTTTTAGCAACCATTTGCGCATTTCTAATGCGTGTCAACAAGTCGGCGATGGGATCACTCATGCTCATGTCTATATCTCCTGCCGCTTACCAACTGGCCTTGGCTATGCCGGGAATTTCCCCTGCAAAGGCCATTTCACGAATTTTTGCCCGTGCCAGCCCGAAGTGCTGAAACGTGCCACGGGGACGGCCCGTAATAGCACAGCGGTTACGCTGGCGTGTAGGATTTGCATTCCGGGGAAGCTTTTGCAGACCCAAGCGGGCTGCGGCACGCTCGTCTTCGGTGCGCTTCACATCGGTTGCGATTGCTTTCAATTCCGCGTGTTTCTTCGCGTACTTTGCAACCAGATTGTCGCGCTTGAGTTCGCGCTGGATTAAAGCCATTTTAGCCACTGGTCACCTCAGTTCTTGAACGGGAAACGGAAACCTGTGAGCAGCGCCTTGCACTCTTCATCAGTTTTAGCCGTTGTGGTGATGCTGATATTGAGACCACGCAAGGCATCAACCTTGTCGTATTCAATTTCAGGGAAAATGATTTGTTCTTTGACGCCGATGTTGTAATTTCCACGGCCATCAAACGCGCGGCCCGAGATTCCACGGAAGTCACGAACCCGAGGCAGAGCGATCGTTACAAATCGGTCGAGGAATTCAAACATCTGAACACCACGAAGCGTGACCATGCAGCCAATAGCCTGATCTTCACGAATCTTGAAACCAGCGATAGCCTTTTTGGATTTCGTAACGACTGGGCGCTGGCCAGCGATCTTTGTCAAGTCACTGACCGCGTGATCCATAACTTTTTTATCAGCTACAGCTTCACTCACACCCATGTTCAGGGTAATTTTGGTTATGCGCGGCACCTGCATTGGAGAGGTGTAACCAAACTTTGCCATCATCTCTGGCGCCAGTTTTTCGCGGTAATGTTGTTGCAGACGAGCCATGCTTATGCCACCTTGATTTCTTCGCCGCTCGACTTGTAAACGCGAACACGCTTACCGTCAGCTGCCATCTTGATACCCACACGATCAGCCTTGCCTGTGGCGGCATTGAAGATAGCCACGTTCGACTGATGAATCGGCATTGACTTTTCAACGATGCCACCGACCGTACCCTTGAGGGGATTTGGCTTGGTGTGCTTTTTGACTACGTTGACTCCCTCAACGAGCACGTATGAATCATCTTTGCGCAACGCGATCTTGCCGCGCTTACCCTTGTCGCGCCCTGTCAGCACGATGATGTCGTCGCCTTTGCGAATCTTGTTCATGGCGCGTCCTTACAAAACTTCAGGAGCCAAAGACACGATTTTCATGAACTTTTCAGTGCGCAATTCACGCGTGACTGGTCCAAAAATTCGGGTACCTATAGGCTCTAATTTGGCATTCAGCAAAACTGCTGCATTGCCGTCGAATTTGACCAACGAACCGTCGCTGCGACGAATTCCTTTGGCCGTACGAACCACCACCGCGCTGTAGATCTCGCCTTTTTTGACGCGACCGCGTGGAGCAGCTTCTTTAATACTCACTTTGATGACATCACCAACGCTTGCGTAGCGACGCTTCGACCCGCCGAGCACTTTGATGCACAGAACGGATTTCGCGCCGGTGTTGTCGGCAACTTCTAATCTAGATTCAGCTTGGATCATTTAAATTATTCCCAACTTGTACCAAATTTGGCGAGGACTG
>CAZBKX010000283.1:0-1931 GCA_964492535.1 uncultured Rhodoferax sp.
CATTGGGTGTTCCCTCAGCAACGCCCTCGCGTCCCACCGCTCGTCCCTGCTCCCCGCTGCGATGCTTGCGCGCATGATGCGGGCGACGCCGGGATGAACCGGGCCGATGACGGCGGCCAGCACGCGCAACGCGCCCGGCGGGATGTGCCACGCCATGCAGTGGTAGCTGAAATCAGCCAGCGGGTGCCCCAGCGTGGACAGCTCCCAGTCCAGCACGGCAATGATGCGCGGCTCGGTGGGGTGAAACATCAGGTTATCCAGCCGGTAATCGCCATGCACGATGCTGACCATCTGCTCGGCACGGGCCATGGCTGGAATGTGCTGGGGCAGCCACGTCATGAGTTTTTCCATTTCTTCAATCGGCTGGGACATTGGGCCGGCGCCGTCGGCAGACGCTACGTACTGTTTGCTCCACCGGCTGATCTGGCGGTCGAAATAGTTCCCAGGCTTGCCGTAACCCGCCAGACCCCTGTCCGCAAACTTGACTGTGTGCAAAGCGGAGATGACTCGATTCATTTCCCCATAAATCGCACCGCGTTCCTGGGTACTCATGCCCGGCAAGGTCTGGTCCCACAAAATGCGCCCGGGCATGAATTCCATGATGTAGAAGGCCCTGCCAATGACCGCTTCATCTTCACACAGACAGAACATGCCGGGCACCGGAACATCCGTGCCGTGTAAACCACTCATGACAGCGAACTCGCGCTCAATGGCGTGGGCCGAGGGCAACAATTTTCCCACCGGGCCCGGTTTGGCGCGCATCACATAGCTCTGCGACGGCGTATTGAGCTTGTAGGTCGGGTTGGACTGACCGCCTTTGAAAGACTCCACGCTCAACGGGCCTGCATAGCCAGCCAGGTGAGTAGTGAGCCAGGCAGACAAGGCCTCGGTGTCGAAGGCCTGCTTGTCGGAGACCGGCCGTGTCCCTACAAAGTGGTCAAAATCGCTCATGGTGGTGTCCCGTGCTTCTAATTGTCTGAATCAATGATGTGCATCAAGGCTTCGCGGTTGCGAATGACCAGGCCACCCGGCTCGATGCGTATGACATCTTCGCGCTCCATGGACTTGAGCTCTTGATTGACCCGCTGACGTGACGCACCCAGCAACTGAGCCAGTTCTTCCTGGGCAAGCTGAAGTCCGATGCGCATCTCGCGACCATCGCTGAGCGAGGGCACGCCGTAGCTGCGCACCAGGTGCAACAACTGCTTGGCCAGCCGTGCCCGCAGGGGCAAGGTATTGAGGTCTTCCACCAAGCCATACAGCTGGCGAATGCGCCGGGCATGCAGGCGCAGCAGCGCTTCGTACAACTCGACGTGAGCCGCCAGAATTTTCTTGAAATCGGCTTTGGCGACACACAGAATCGTGCTGTCCCCGTGGGCATAGGCATCGTGGGTACGCCGGTCGCCGTCGAAGATCGAGACATCGCCAAACCAGATGCCGGGCTCCACATAAGTGAGCGTGATCTGCTTGCCTGAAATCGAGGTGGAGCTCACCCGCACGGCGCCCCGCGCGCAGGCAATCCACTCCTCCGGGGGCTCGCCCCGGGCCGTGATCAGTTCGCTGTCTTTGAAACGTTTGACGTAGGCGCATCGGAGAATGTCGTGCCGCAGTGACGGTGAGAGAGTTGAAAACCAGCGACCTGAGTTGATCGCTGAACGTTCATCGATGGTAAGAATAGGATCGTCCATGGCCTGTCCTTTGGGTGACTGAAAACAAGTCCATTGTCGCGCCCGTAACGTGGCCGCCACCCCCGGCTTGTCACCTGAGTGTCTAATTCTATTTCCAGTTCCATAGAGCCATAATGATGAGATCAAAACCTCAAGGACTCCATCATGGCTCGAATTGCTCGAGGCGACGAACTGGTTGAGAGCGCGTTGCAAATGATCGCTCAGGCGGTAACGGTGGAGCAGATGCGCCAAGCGCAAGCGGTG
>CAZBKX010000284.1:0-2383 GCA_964492535.1 uncultured Rhodoferax sp.
TACGCTGAGTTGGCACAGAACCCGGTGGTGGTTCACTGACCCGAGCCTGGCGGCCCGGTGATTGGCCTGATCTTGCGTTTGACGGCGAAAGGGCACGTTGCCTTGCTGCGACAATTCCCCCACTATGACACCTGTTTACATTTTGACTTTGTCCTGCCCGGACCGTTTGGGTTTGGTGCACGCTGTCTCCGGCTTTTTACTGGAGCGCGGCGGAAACATTGAAGAGGCCGCCCAGTACAACGACGCGGATACCGGCTTGTTTTTCATGCGGGTGCAGTTTGCCTGTGGCCAGTTGACCCAGGAAGACCTGCAGACTCAACTCAATCTTTTTGCCCAGCCCTTCCAGATGAATTGGCGCCTGCACGCGCGCGCGCAACCCATGCGCACGGTCATCATGGTCAGCAAGGAGGGGCACTGCCTGAACGACCTGCTGTTCCGATGGAAGAGTGGGTTGCTGCCAGTGGATATTCGCGCCATCATCTCCAACCACCGGGAGTTCTACCAACTCGCGGCCAGCTACAACGTACCGTTTCACCACCTGCCCGTGACGGCGGCGACCAAAGCGCAGGCCGAGGCCAAGCAGTATGAAATCATCCAGGATGAGGGCGCCGAACTGGTGGTGCTCGCACGCTACATGCAGGTGCTGAGCGACGATTTGTGCCGCAAGCTCTCGGGCTCAGCCATCAATATTCACCACTCGTTTTTGCCGAGTTTCAAGGGCGCCAAGCCCTACTATCAGGCGCACGACCGGGGTGTCAAATTGATCGGGGCCACTGCACATTACGTCACTGCCGACCTGGACGAAGGCCCGATCATTGAGCAAGACGTGGCACGCGTGGACCACAGCAAGACCGTGGAAGACCTCACCACCCTGGGCCGCGACACCGAGAGTCAGGTGCTGGCGCGCGCCGTCAAGTGGCACAGCGAACACCGCGTGCTGATCAACGGCCACAAGACCGTGATCTTTAAATAATCAGCCGAGCAGTTAAATGACCGGGGGACGCTGCGTGTACTGCGCGTGGCGTTTTTGCAGAAAAGCCTGAATGCCTTCCTGAGCATCCGGCGTCAGGGCGGCAGACGCCATGGTCTCGCAGGCCAGCGCATAGGCCTGGTCTTGCGGCAAACCCACCTGTTGATAAAACCCCTGCTTGCCCAGCGCCTTGGACAAGACACTGCCACGGGTCGCCCGACGAATCAGGTCCAGCGTGGCCGCCTCCAATTGCTCTGCGGGCACGGCCTTGTTGATCAAACCCCAGTCGGCTGCCGTGGCGGCATCGATCGGATCACCGGTCAGCGCCATCTCTAGCGCGCGCTTGCGGCCCACGTTGCGGGCCACAGCCACCAGCGGCGTGTGGCAAAACAAGCCTGCCTTGCCACCCGGAATCGCAAAGCCCGCTGTATCGGCAGCCACTGCCAGATCGCAGGTGGCGACCAACTGGCAGCCCGCTGCCGTGGCCAGTGCGTGGACCCGCGCAATCACGGGTTGAGGCATGGCCTGAACGGCGTCCATCATGGCGGTGCACACATGGAACAGTTCGCGCGCTTGCTCCAGCGTGGCGCCTGCCATGTCACCAAAGTTATGGCCGGCGCTGAACACCGGGCCGTTGGCCGCCAAAATCACACCGACAGCCTCGCTTTGTGCCACCTCATGCAAGGCCGCCGTCAATTCCAGCATGACGTTCATGGCCAGCGCGTTGCGCTTGTCAGGACGGTTCAGGGTGAGGGTGGTGATGCCCTCCACCGTTGAAAGCAGCAGGTGTTCGTAGTTCATGACAATATTGTGGCAGGGCCCGGGTGAACAGACTGCGGGTGTTTGCGCTGGCAGATGTCGCTAGTGCAGATGGCTCCGCGAATGTCCTACACCCGCTCTGCGGGCTCCTCCTTGATTTGGCAAGAATCCAAGTCCACGCTGCGCCATCTGCCCCAATGTCATCTGCGATTACTTATCTCGAGCATGCTCCAGCGTCGATTTTGGGTGGTTTTTCGGATTTTTATATTTTTTAGTGCTCTAGCCGGCGTGTTAATTACCCTGATAGCTATTTAAATCGTAGTGATTTGAATTGAGGCGATGCACTTGCTTTGTGCTTTTGCCGGGCGGGTTGGCAGCGGAAGCGGGTATTGACGACCGGCAGCTATACGGCAGTCCAGTTTTAACCTTCGCAGCCAACTTCAGGGGTCCCCCTGCATCAAGATCGCCGCCATGTCAAAAGTAACATATGTGTTACCATTACGCATGGCAATGAAAGTCGAAGAGTACATCCGTGAGGATGCATCCAACCCGTACAAGCAATGGTTTGACAGCCTGTCGGCGCAGGCTGCAGCCAAGGTGACCGTTGCCAAACTTCGAATGACTTTGGGCAATACGTCCAGCATTAAGTGGTTT
>CAZBKX010000285.1:0-2754 GCA_964492535.1 uncultured Rhodoferax sp.
CGGCGGCACCCAGGCCGAATTGGTAGAGGATGGTGGTCCAGTCTTTGGCGCCTTCTATGAACTTGCTGTAGGAGGTGCGGCGGTCTACGACGCCGGGCACAAAGACGGTGTCACCGGGGTACAGGCGCTTGCTGCTGACGCCTGCGCTGAGCAGGGAGAAGCTGCCGCGTGAGTTGCTCTCAACCGTGCCGTCAGCGCGGATCAGCATGACGTTGCTGGCGTCGGCATCTCGGGTGAGGCCGGCTTTGTCCAGATAGTCGTTAACGGTGTAGCTGGGTTTGTGGATGAAGGCGGTCTCTGAGAGCACCTCGCCAAACACGCCCACAAAGCTGGGGCGGTTGGGGATGGTGATGTTGTCGCCGTCTTCCAGGGTAATGGGGGGCGGGGCGGGGTTGGCGGGGTCCAGATCCAGCGCTATGCGGCCGCTGGCTCTGAGGCCTTGCAGGCGCTGCAGCATGATGCGCTGGCCGGCGAGCTGGGCTTGCACGGTGTTGCCTTTTTCAGTGTCAACCACGTTTTGCAGCATGGTGACGGCTTGGGAATTGATGTCGGCCTCCATGCGGCGGATGGATTTGTTGAGGTTGTCTTGCTGCTGCTCGCGGGTGGACTCACGGGTGAACACGGTGCCGTAGGCAAAGGCGTTGCGGCTGAGGCCGCCTGCGCGTTGAATGAGCTCCGGCAGGGTGTCGCCGGGTTGGATTTGGTACACGCCGGGCACCATGACCTCGCCGCTCAGGCGCACAAACTGGGTGCGTTTTTCTATGGGTACGGGCAGGTCGTTTACACCAAAGATGGTGACCACGTCACCCGACTGCAGGGTGAGGTTGTGGGCGGGGTCTTTGTCTTTAATGGCTTTGCCGAGGTTGAAGGGGATCAACACGGTGCGGACTTCTTTGGTGTTGATGCGCTCTATGGCGGCGTAGTCCCAGTTGATTTCTTCAAGCAGGTTTTTGACGTCATTGATCACGCGCTCGTTGGAGACGGCTTTGCCGGACTCGTACTGCACCATGATGTTTTTGCGGGTGTAGTAGTCAGACTGAATGAGTGCGTTGACATCGGGAATGAGGTCGGCCACGGTCATGCCGGGGCGAAAGGCGTAGCGCAGGGGGGCGGCCACGTTGCCGCGCAGGGTGACGGCGTTGGCAAACTCGGGGCTGATTTTGAAGAGGGTGACGACGTCACCATCACGCACGGTGGATTTAAGGCCATCGGGGTTGAGGGTGCGCTCCTCGACGCTGCGGGGGGCTTTGCCCTGGGCGGGGTTGATGCGCTCCACCAGGATTTTGTGGGGTGTGGTCAACACATGTTGACCGCCACTGTAGGCGAGCAGGCGTGAAATGGTTTCTTCTTTGCCGGTGAGCTCAAAAATGGCGGGGTTGTCCAGCGCGCCCAGCAGGGCCACGCGGGGGCCGGCGGGGGGGATGACGATGACGTCACCGGGGAGCAGGCGAAGGTCGTTGCTGGTCAGGCCGCTGTGGATGAACTGGTAGAGGTCAAGGCTGGCCACGGTTTTGCCAGCGCGTACCAGGTTGATTTGGCGCATGGAGCCTGTGGCGCTGGGGCCGCCGCTCTCAAACAAGGCGCTCAAGAGTGTGGAGAGGCTTGACACGGTGTAGACGCCTGGCTTGCGGGCCTGGCCCACCACAAAGATCTGGATGGAGCGCAGGCGCCCTAGCGTGGCGCTGAGTTCAAAGTTATTGAACACGCGGCCTACGTGGGTTTTAAGGGTGGCCTCCAGGGCGTCGGCACGGGTGCCGGCCAGGGTGATGGGGCCGACCTTGGGGATGGTGATTTGGCCGTTGCGGTCTATGGGCAGCGTGACGCTTTGGTCTATGGCACCCCAAATTTTGATACTGACATCGTCACCCGGGCCCAGCACGTAGTTGGCGGGCACGGGGATGTCGGTGACTGCGGGAAAGCTGCTGCTGCCAAAGAGGTTGTAGCCATACAGGGGCAAGCTGCGGCCGGTGGTCTCTTGCACAAAGTTGGCAAACTGGTTGGTGCCTAGCGGGGGCAAGGGCACGCCGCCTGCCAGGGCAGCGGCCAAGGCGGGGCTGGTGGCGGCGTCAGCGGTGTTGGCGCTGCTCAAGGGGCCGGCACTGCGCGCGGCGGGGGCCAGGCTGGGTGTGGCGGTGGCACTGGGGGCGAGCATGGAGGCGCCGCTGGTGCCGATAGAGGCAGGGGCTGCTACCTGGGCGGTGACCAGCCCGCAAAACACACTGGTGAGGGTGAGCAGCAGGGCGGCTTTTTTGGGCGTGCGCATGGATAAACGGGGGTTTGACATTTAAATGGTCCTGGGGCCTTAAAGGGCCATGTGGGCAAGAGGCTCTGGCGCCGGGGTGCCGTTGCCAAAGCGACGGTCCCGGGTGGCATACCAGGCCATGGCTTGGGTGAGGTGGCTGGCTGAAAAGCTGGGCCACAGCACATCGGTAAAAAAAAGTTCGGTGTAGGCCAGCTGCCACAGCATGAAGTTGCTGATGCGGGACTCGCCGCCGGTGCGGATGAGCAGATCAGGCGCGGGGGCGTAGGCCATGCTGAGGTGCTGGGCGAGCTGGTCTTCGGTAAGGGTGCTGGCCGACTCATGCGGGTGGGCAGCTTGCCAGGACTTGACGGCTTGCACCATGTCCCAGCGGCCGCCGTAGTTGGCGGCAATGGTGAGGGTGATGGTGGTGTTGTGGGCGGTGCTGGCCTGGGCGTGGTGTATGAGGGCCTGGATGCGGGCGTCAAAGCCGCTGACGTCGCCAATGACCTTGA
>CAZBKX010000286.1:0-3831 GCA_964492535.1 uncultured Rhodoferax sp.
AAAGTCACAGCCGGGTTCTTCAACTCACCGTTAGATTCAAACTGAACCATGGTGGTCACGCCCTTGTAGTTGGTTTCAGCCAGCTTGGGCAAATAGACTTTGGGGTCTGCGCTGCCTGCACGTTTCATGGCATCCACCAGAACGTGGACGGCATCGTACACATAGGGGCTGTAGACCTGGAACTGACCTGGGAACTTGGCGTCATAGCGCTTTTTCCAGGCATCGCCACCGGGCATCTTGGCCAACGACGCGCCACCTTCGGCGCACACCACGTTCTCCAATGTTTTGGCTCCAGCAGACTGCTTGATCAAGTCCATGGTGCAAATGCCATCGCCACCGAAGTACTTGACGTTGGACAAGCCCAACTGTTCCATCTGGCGAAGCATGGGCCCCGCTTGAGGGTCCATACCGCCGTAGAACACGCCATCTGGGTTCTTGGCCTTGATGGCTGTCAGAATGGACATGAAGTCCACTGATTTGTCCGTAGTGAACTGCTCGTCAACAATGGTGATGCCCTTGGAGGCAGCCGTCTTCTTGAACACTTCAGCCACGCCTTGTCCGTAAGCGGTGCGGTCATCAATGATGGCCACACGCTTGAGTTTGAGCGTGTCCGCCGCATACAAGGCCAGCCCTGCACCCAATGCATTGTCGTTTGCCAGCAGCCTGAACGTGGTCTTGTGGCCTGGCTTGGTCAGGTTGGGGTTGGTCGCCGATGGGGTGATCATCGGGATACCGCATCTGTTGTAGATGCTTGACGCAGGGATAGTGGTTCCCGAGTTCAAATGACCCGCAACGCCCGCTACTTTGGCATCACACAGCTTCTGTGCAACGGCTGCACCTTGCTTGGGATCAGCGGCATCATCTTCGGCGACCAACTCAAGCTTGACTTTTTTTCCACCAATCGTGACGCCAGCGGCATTCAGGTCTTCAATCGCCATGCGGGCGCCATTTTCGTTGTCTTTTCCGTAAGAGGCTTGTGCGCCCGATATCGGTGCAACGTGACCGATCTTGACGACCATGTCTTGAGCCAGAGCCACACCCGCAGCTGCTGCAATGGCTGCAGCAACGGTAATTTTCAACTTCATTTGCATAGACAACTCCATAATTAAAAAAATGTGAATTTAGCAATTACACACCGGCACGATAACGCAATTTACAGGCCACAAACATAGGGTAGACACCAACCGGTGTGCGTTATGCAGCATTATTTATGCTTATGCATTTCCTTTTGCAGTGCAATGGCATCTGCCACAGCCAGGCGCACCACACCCTCCAGCTCTTGGCGAAGCCGCTCGCCTAGAGACTGCAACTGCTGGGCAACGAGGGTACTGAGCATGGCGTCCGTCTCTTCCCGAACACGGCGCTCAATCAGCATGTCCACGCGCTGCATCACGAACCACACAGCATCTTCAAGATCGGGGGTCGCCGGCACCGTACGCGCAGCCAGGATGGATGGATCCACGACCTCAGTGAGCGTCGGCAAAAAACGGGGCAGATTTCGGGGCGGCTGGTTCATGAGGAGGAACTGGCGGTTATCAGGTCATGGCGGGTAATTGAATAGCCCCGATCGGTATAGAACTTCCATCGGTTGCGCGCCAGCTGGCGCCCGGCATCGTCCGAGCCAACAATTTCAATCACCCTCGCGAACTCCTCGAAGCCTTCAGGGACGAGGTCCGCCAGATTCAACAAAACTTGCCGATGGGCCGAGGATTGAATTGAATCCGACAAGACAACAGGTGACGCTGTAACTAAACGGGCATCGTCCGCAAGACTGCAATGGGGAATGAAATCAACCGGCGAAAGAGACCACAGGGCCGCATCCAGTTGCGAAAGCGTGGCAGGGGGGCCCGTGACCAACACCCTGGCGCCCAGGCCCACTGCCTTTCTCAGGAAACGGCAAGCGTAGGCCACGCGATCGGGCGCGTTGAAGTGAAATGCAACATCAGTCACGTTCAGTTCACCGCCTCACTTGGCCGAAGTCACCAAGTACTCCACCAGCAGCGAGACCGGGCGGCCGGTCGCTCCCTTGGCCGCGCCACTCTTCCATGCTGTGCCGGCAATGTCCAGGTGCGCCCACGCAAACTTGGTGGTAAATCGCTGGAGAAACTTGGCTGCCGTGATCGCGCCGCCGGCACGTCCGGCCACGTTGGCCACATCGGCAAAATTGGTTTTCAAACCCTCAGCGTAATCATCATCCAGGGGTAGACGCCAGCACAGATCGAGCGAAGCCTCACCGGCTGAGGAAAGCGCCGCAGCCAGCTCGTCTTGGCCAGAGAACAAACCGCTGCGCACGCCCCCGAGTGCCACCACGCAGGCACCCGTTAGTGTGGCGATATCAATCACCGCGCGGGGCTTGAATCGCTCGGCGTAGGTCAGTGCGTCGCACAGCACCAGACGACCCTCAGCATCTGTGTTCAAAACCTCGATGGTCTGGCCGCTCATGCTGGTGACCACATCGCCCGGTTTGAGCGCACCACCGTTCAAGAGGTTTTCGCAGGAAGGGATCAAACCTACCACGTTGACCGCAGGTTGGAGCTCTGCCAACGCCCTGAAAACACCCAGCACGCTGGCAGCCCCCGACATGTCGAACTTCATCTCGTCCATATCGGCCGCTGGCTTGATGGAGATGCCGCCGCTATCAAACGTAATACCCTTGCCCACCAGTACCGTTGGCGCGGCGGTCTTGCCCGCGCCCTCATAACGCAAAACAATGAAGCGCAAAGGCTCATCCGAGCCTTGGGCCACGGCCATGAAAGAGCCCATACCCAGCTTGGCCACCTCTTTGGGGCCCAGCACCTCACACTTGATGTTCGGTAATTTGGCGAGGGCCTTGGCTGCACCAGCCAACAAACTGGGAGTCGCATAGTTGGCAGGCCGGTTAGCCCACTCCTTGGCCACTTCCACGCCCAACACAGTCGCCACTGTCTGATCAAAGACAGGCTGGTGCTTGGACGCAAATTGGCCGCCCACCACCACGCGCTGAACGGTCCGCCCTTCAGGTTTGGATTTGGTCGTGGTGTAGACATAGGTGGCGTCTGCAACACCTGATACAGCGGCACGAACCGCCACTTCGGTCAGCGGACCTGCAAAACAGATCACCAGCTTTTTAAGCGTCGTTGCCTTGACCGCCGCTACTGCGGCGCTCAAGGCCTGGCGGACTTCTTTGGCCGACCCCTCTCCGATACCGGCTATAACCGCCCGTGTACATGGCAAACCTGCGGGACGGTAGAACACCAAGGTCTTGCCCGCCTTGGTTTCCAGATCACCGGATTTCAACGCTAGAGCGGCCAAAGCCGACAGCGCATCCTTGCCCGGCTTGAATGCACTCCCAATCAGCACAACCAACGCATCACATTTTTCTTTGGCCGCGTCACCCAGGTCAAAGGTCTTCAATTCAAAGTTCATAATTCAGCTTTTCCACTGGTTAAAAAGCGCTGGCATCAGACAGACCCCAAGTGGACAGCCGCACCGCACCCCAAACACTCATGTTATTCCATTCCTCCTTCCGCAAAGAACTCGCGCGCAGTTTTGGCGCGACACTCATCGTGCTGGTGACGGTGGTGATGACCATGGCGCTGATTCGCACCCTGGGACGGGCAGCGCAAGGCAGCTTCAACCCATCAGATGTACTGTTGGTCATGGGTTACACCGTATTGGCCCAGTTGCCAACTCTGTTGACCATGAGCTTGTTCATCGCCATCATTTCAACCGTCTCCCGCATGTACCGGGAGAGCGAAATGGTGATCTGGTTTACCAGCGGCCGTGGCCTGATCTCCTTGATGCGCCCCCTGCTGCGGTTCGCCTGGCCTGTTTTTGTGGTGGTGATGGCAC